>CACXDY010000089.1 GCA_902766505.1 uncultured Prevotellaceae bacterium | reverse complement strand
GGACTGGATTTCTCTTTCAAGAAAATCCTGAAAATGGGGGTGGCGCCTATCATCGCTACCGTGACCATCGTATTCTGTATGATGTCGCTTGGAATCATGGTGGGACACTTGTTCGGATGGTCGCAGATGACCTGCATTTTCCTCGGTGGTATGCTCGCCATGAGCTCCACTACCATTATTTACAAGGCTTTCGATGATTTGGGACTCGGGCATCAGAATTTTGCAGGACTGGTCATGAGCGTGCTCATTCTCGAGGATATCCTCGCCATTGTTATGATGGTGATGCTCTCGGCTATAGCCAAAGGGGGCGGAGGAGGCGGACAAATGCTTCAAAGTGTCCTGCTCATCGCTTTCTTCCTCGTCCTATGGTTCGTGGTGGGCATTTTCATCATCCCCTGGTTCCTGAGGTCTGTTCGGAAATACATCAACAATGAGACCTTGCTTATTATCGCCCTTGGCCTATGTTGCCTGATGGCCGTGATTTCCACCGCTGTGGGATTCAGCAGCGCGTTCGGTGCATTTGTGATGGGTTCCATCCTCGCCGAGACCATCGAAGCGGAAAAAATCATAAAAATCGTCGAGCCTGTCAAAAATCTGTTCGGGGCCATCTTCTTCGTGTCTGTGGGTATGCTTGTCAACCCTCATACGCTCGTTGAGTATGCCCTGCCCATCATGTCTCTCGTCCTCGTCATTCTTGTAGGACAGGCGGTCTTCGGAACGATGGGATTCTTGTTTAGCGGACAGTCGCTCAAATCGGCCATGCGCTGTGGATTTTCCATGGCGCAGATTGGTGAGTTTTCTTTCATCATAGCCACGTTGGGCCAGTCGCTGAATGTCACGGGCAAGTTCCTCTATGGTGTCGTGGTGGCGGTGTCGGTCATCACCACATTCCTCACACCTTATATGATGAAAGCGGCCCTGCCTTGTTATGATCTCTTGGAAAACCATCTTCCCAAGACATGGATAAGGCGACTCAACCACATCACCATGAGTCAGCCTACATCCAAGATAGAGGTGAGTAAATGGAAACGTCTGCTGACCCAGATGACGGTCATGACGGTCATCTATTCTATCTTGTCCGTGGCCGTTCTCGCCGTGATGTTTAATTTCTTCATCCCCTTCGCACGAAAGGCATTGGTAGGGACTTTGTTGCCGCTATGGGTGGTCGACATGTTGTGCGGAATACTCACTATTCTGTTGATTTCCCCCTTCCTGAGGGCTATCGTGATGAAGAAAAACCATAGTGAGGATTTCAAGGCGCTATGGACTGAAAATCGGTACAACAGGTTGCCGTTGGCATTTACCATTCTCGTGAGGGTCGTCGTGGCAGTGGCTTTTATCTTCTATGTGTGCAACAAGCTCACGGATTTCTCAAATGCCGTGCTGATCAGTATCGGTGTGGCCATGCTGGTGCTCATGGTGCTTTCCAGAAGTCTGAAACACCGGAGCATCAGATTGGAGCGAATGTTCATCAAGAATCTTCGCTCACGCGACATCGAGGCACAGGTGAGTGGAAAGCGGCGACCACTGTTCGAAGGGCATCTGCTTGACCGCAATATCCATATTGCCGACTTCGAGGTGCCTGCCGATTCCACATGGTCGGGACAGACCTTGATGCAATTGGCTTTGGGCCGCAAGTATGGTGTTCATGTGAGCAGCATACTGAGGGCTGGCAGGAGACTCAACATTCCAGAGGGTTCGTCGGTGGTGTTTCCCGGCGACAGATTGCAGGTGATTGGCAGCGATGCCCAGTTGGCCAACTTCAGCACAGCTTTGCAGCAGGATGTCTATCCCGAGGACTATGATTTGGAGAAACGGGAGATGAAACTTCGCCGGATGGTCATTTCCGGTAATAGTGAATTCCTTGGCAAGACTTTGATGGAGAGTGGTATACGTCACCGATACAACTGTATGGTGGTGGGTATGGAGGAAGGATTGGAAAATCTGACGTTGCTGTCACCTGATTATCGTTTCACCAAGGGCGATGTCATCTGGGTCGTAGGCGAGGCTGAGGACCTCGATAAACTGGTCATCGTATAGAAAACTAATACCACTGAACAGCATTGCTGTATCCGCTCTTCTTGTCGTATTTCAGGGCATCTGCCAGTGTGGAGGCATTGCATCGGAAGGTGAAGTTATAGCTTGCATAGGGAGCCAAAACCACCGAACAAGACATGCCGAAACAGTGGAGGTCGCGTGAGAGCGATGCTGTGGTCATGGATATCTTGTGGTTGTCGAAGTCATAACCCGATGAAAAACTGATATTCCATCCCTCGCTGATACGGATGTTGCCGCTGACGTTAAGCGTTTGTGTGAACTTATAGGGATAGCGCATCCGCTTGGTGTTGAACTCACCGCCTGTGTTCTCTCGCATGGTGATACCGTAGCCGAAGGACAGCGACCATGGCATGCTGAACGACATGTAGCCGTCTTCGTCTGTCTGTGCCTTCGTCGGCTTTGCACCATGCTGACCCTTAGCCATGTCTTTGTCTACATTGGTCTCTATGTCAGTGTCGATACCTTCGTCGTCATCCTCGTCTTCATCATCCTTTTTCTTCTTGTCTTTCTCGTCGTCTCCCCAACCGAACCATTTCTTGATTTTATCGGGGGTCAGGGTGTAGGAGATGTTCTGCGACATGCCCTGGAAACGGCCCCAGCGGCCATAGCCCCATTCGGTATGGGTGCCGATGTATGGACGCCCTTCCTCATCGAGCTCATAGGCATAGGTGGAGAATACCGCATTCATATTAAAGGTATAGCGCTTCCACCACTTCAGACGGATACGCATGCTCAAATCACTCAACGGACGCTCCTTATTGGCCATGTTGTACGACATGTTGGCACCCAACTCATCAATAAGACTGATTTTCTTGAATCCTGTGGAGTCTTCCTCTGATTTGATTTTCATCTCAAGATTGTTCGACAAGTCCATCGTGACGCTTCCCGTCCTGCCCTTGCCCGGAACACCATAAAGTCCCCTTGAAAAAGGTGAGTATTCCACTAACGTGACATTTCCGTTGGCATCCGTCTTTTGGTAGCTGTCGTAGTAACCATATCGTTCTGAACCGAAGTCGGGTGAGTAACTCAGACTGACTGTGGGGGTGACCACGTGGCGGATGCGGTCTATCTTGTCACCAAAGATTTTCCGGCTGGGGATATAAAAACCATAAAGCTTTGTCGAGGCGCCCAAGTTGAGGCTCCAGTTGTAGATGTTATGGAATCCATAAGTGGTATCGCACACCTCTACCTGGCGCTCCTGGTCCCACGACCGGTTAATCTTGTCGGTATACATTCGGTCGGTGAAATTGATGGAGGGATTGATGTTGATGACATCAAACAAAGTGAAGTTGGCGCTGACAGGGATGTTGTGTTGGAAGCCGTTGCGCCAGTCCTTGATGATATTGGCATGGATAAGCTGATTCTCCTTGGTGTTGATAGAGTTGCTCAGATGACCTGTATAACTCATGGAGATTTTCTCATACCATCGCTCCTTGCCTGCCATTTTCTTGCGCTTGAAAGGATAGAAACGGCTGATTGACAGGTTGAGGTCGGGCAGGGTAACGGAGATAGTGGTGTCGCGCATGTTCTGGGATAGGTTCGCCGTAGTGCTGATATTCAGTCCGATGCTCGAGAACGTTGTGCTGTAGCTCACGGAGGAGGTTCGCGTACTCTGGGTCATCGCCTGGGGATTGTACATGCTGGTGAGATTGTTGCGCTCATAACTTGAGGTGGCAAAGTTCACACTGGCCGAGAGGGTGCTGAAAGGGTTGGCCTTCGCATCCTGACGGTGGCTCCACTGTACTTTGAAACTTTCCTGTTCCGCAAAATCGGGCATTCCCTTGTCGCCGGTCTTCGTATCTTGATAACTGAAGAAGAAACTGCCACCATATTTGTAGCGCTTCTTGTAATTGCTGGCAGCGGAAACGCCCCATGAACCTTTGGTGTATATCTCTCCCAACAACTTCAAGTCCATCTTGTCGTTGATGGCGAAATAATAACCACCGTCACGCAGGTAGAAACCACGGGCACTCTCATCACCATACGAGGGCATGATAAATCCGCTGGAATAGCTTTTGGTAAAGGGGAAGAAACCATAAGGGATAGCAAGGGGGAGGGGAACATCGGCTACCACTAAATAGGCGGGGCCGAACACCACATCCTTGCCGGGACGGACTTTTGCGCGCGAGAGGGCTATATAGAAGTCGGGATGCTCCTCGTCACAGGTGGTGTAGGTCCCTTTTTCCAAATAGAGATTGCCCTCGGCATCGCGCTTGGCGTGCTTGCTGCGGAGAAATCCTTCTTCCTGTTCGGTATACACGTTGTCGATATAACCCTTTCTGCTCTTGAAATTGTAGAAGATGGAGTCACTCTCATATTCGTCTTGACTCATCTTGAAAACGGGTGTGCCGCTCTGACCGCGGGTCTCTGTACTGTCGGGAACTCCAAAGGCATTGACCTGACTCTTTTCCAAATTCACGTAGACATACTCACTGGCGAGGTTCATATCCTGATAATCCACCTTGGAATTGCCGTAAAGATAGGCATCCTTGGTGATGGCATTGTAGACCAGGGAGTCCTCGGCGGTGAATTTTACCGGTGCCTCGATACCGTTGGGCTTGGCCTTGTTGAGGGAGTCGAGCCGAAGGGAGTCGTCGATGGCCTTGTTGTAATGCCACACCACTAATTCCAGCGAGTCCATATTGAGTGTGTCTACCGTATTGTGGTTGTCCGCGGTCGAGGGGATGCTGTCTATGGAAGGGATGCTGTCAGAGAACGGAGGTATGCTGTCGGTGAAAAGGGTGTCGCTCATGAGTATACCCGCACCTGCCGGCAGTTGCCAGGAATGTATAGGCACTCCTGCCATCATCGCCATGATGGTGGCAAACCATAGAAAAGCTACCCACTTTGTTCTCATACAATTTGCAAAATTACGCATTTATTATAGAATAACACCTCATTTAAGTTTTTTTTAAATGTATTATTGATTTGTCAACACAACAATTATAAATGTGCATAAGGTCCAAATAATGCTTCTGTAAGCAGAGTTTTTATGGATATTAAGGAAAAATTAAGGAATTATGTTTACCTTTGTGACACGTTTTCCTTTTGAAGAAGAATGATGAGAAAAATGGAAACAGAACGGATCCTGTTACGGCCATGGCGGGAGAGTGACGCTGAGACTTTGTTCAAGTATGCTTCCGACCCGGAAGTGGGACCACGAGCTGGTTGGCCCCCTCATAAGAGTGTGGAGGAGAGCAGGGAAATCATCCGTAACATCTTCAGCACAGAGAGCATGTGGGCAGTGGAATGGAAAGAAACGCAGGAGGCCATCGGCTGTGTCGGCTATCTGCCGGCATCACATTCCAATTTGGATATCGATGACGACCAAGCTGAGGTGGGCTATTGGATAGCGCGGCCTTTCTGGGGAAGGGGCATTTGCACTGAGGCTCTGAGGATGGTCATCGATTATTGTTTTGCAGAAAAGGAATTCTCCGTTTTGTGGGGCGACTTTTTCCCTGATAACCCTGCGTCTGGCAAAGTGATGGAGAAATGTGGTTTCGTGGACACTGGTCGTGAGGTGTTGTGTCCGAACCTTGAAGTAGGTTACGACCGTCCTGTGCGTATCTTGCGCTTGGAACCGGCGCGTTGAATCATGGTCATTCGTCACAAAACCGCTCAAAATATCCCAGAGGCTTGTTGCGACGGATGGAACATTGTATCTTTGCATCGATTTTTTAACTAACAGTCAACTAATTATTTTACCCAATGGAACAGAAATTTTGTCAGAGCTGCGGAATGCCCCTCACAGAGCAAATCTTGGGCACCAATGCCGATGGTAGTAAGAATGATGAATATTGCATCTATTGTTATAAAGATGGTGCTTTTACCAGCGACTTCACCATGGAGGAAATGGTGGATTTTTGTGCACAGTTCGTAGATGAATACAATAAGAATTCCGGACAAAACCTCAGCAGGGATGAATACAAGGAAATGCTGCGCCAGTATTATCCCAATCTTAAGCGTTGGAAATCGCCTGTTGACCAATAATAAAGGATAAAACAAATATAGTGGCAGATAAATAATGAATTGGACAGTTGTCATTCTGGAAATCGTCATCATGACCATTGCTTTCACGGCCATGATTCTTATTCCGTTGGTGAAAAACCCGGTATGGTGGATTCATGATTATCCTCAGGATATTCAGGAAGAGTATTTCAAGACGCATGAGCGGGTTCCTTCGGAATTCTTCTCCAAGACGGTCTTGATAAAGAAAGGTTGTGCACTACTCGTGGCGCTTCTCTTGATGCTCGCTTTGGCCAAATGGGCGGGTGCCTACAATTTCTGGTCGGCTTTCGCATTGAGCTATGGCATCTGGCTTTTCATCGATTGGTACGACTGCTTTTTCCTCGATTGGGTGCTCTTCGCCAATATGAAAGCTGTGAGACTGCCGGGAACAGAACACATGGACAAAGCCTATCACCAGAAACGCTATCATTTCGTGCAGTCCTTGTGGGGAATGCTCATTGGCCTGCTGCCCTGCCTCGTGGGGGCTGCCATTTATGCGTGTATCGTATGAGTAAGGATTACCATCGAATGCTATATGATTGATAATCAGATGAATAAAATACTAATACTCAACACGCTGGGAACTGAGGCCTTGGGAGAGGACGTTAGTGCTCTGCTGGCGGAAAAGCAGCGTGACGTGGAGGTGATGGATACCACCAAAATGGATATCCGGCATTGTATAGGTTGCAACCATTGTTTTCTCAAAACTCCAGGGGTCTGCTCTGTCAAGGATGACTATGAGCAGATATTGAGACGGATAGCACATACTCAGGACCTGTGGCTGATTTCTGGAACACGTTTCGTATTTCTCAACTATCAGGGCAAACGGGTGATGGATAGGATTTTGCCTATGATAACGATGAATCTCATTTTCAAGGATGGTGAGATGAGGCATCGATTGCGCTATGAGCCGGTGAATGTCGGATTGGTCTATTTGGGAGAAGGCAACAGTGATTTGTTGAACGAATGGTGCCAGCGGGCTGCTCTCAATTTGGGAGGACATTCGTTGGGTGTTTTTCCCATGGAGAAAATAAAGGAGGTCGTGTCATGCATGTAGTCATTATCAATGGAAGTCCACGTGTGCAGAAACTGAGCAACACGGACAAAATCATCGCATCGTTTGGTAAGGGATTGCAGGATGCTGGTGGCAGCTACGAATTGTATTCGTTGAGCAATCATAAGGAATGGGAGGCGGCAAGGGAGGCCTTCTCTAAAGCTGACAATATCATCATAGCAATGCCCCTTTATGTAGAAAGCGCTCCGTCGATGTTCCTCGAATTTTTGGATTCTCTGCCGACAACGCGGCAACGGCCGGCGCAGCTTTCATTCATTCTGCAAAGTGGCTTTGCCGAAGGCAACCAGTTGAGGTGTGGTGAGCATTTTTTGATGTCTTTGCCCTCGCAATTGGGATGCTCTTACGGTGGATGCCTGCTCAAGGGTGACAATTTTTCTCTTCGGTTGCTGGAAGGCAAACAGTTGGAAAAGTTGTTGAAACCATATGAGGCGATGGGTCGCTCTTTCGGCAATAATGGCAATTTTCTGACCGAGGAAGCACGTATATTTGTTGGCCTTGAACGTTTCCCGTTTCTGCTGCGTGTCATGATAGGGTTGATTTTCAAACTCTATGGTGATAAAAGATGGACCAAGATAGCGAAAACTTGGGGATGCAACAGGCCGCTCGACGACAGGCCTTATTAAAGGTCTTTCTCATCAAAGCAAATAGTAAGTAGGTATGAAAAAATTCCCTAAAAACAAGAAAGACTGGGCTGTAAGGAAAAGGGCGTTCCGTATCTGGCAGACAACTCCTTATCAGGTGGCT
>CACXDY010000088.1 GCA_902766505.1 uncultured Prevotellaceae bacterium | reverse complement strand
ATCCGTCTTCCCTATCCCACTTGGCATGTTTCACACCCACATTCTCGGCAGGAATCATCTCGCAGTTGAAAAGCACATCCTTGGAGCGGTACTGCTTGTTGAACTTCTCCACAAGTCCAAGCACCTCCTGTACGAAGGCGAGATATTTCGGGTTGTCGTTGATGGTCAGGCCCATGAACTCAGCAGCCTCGACGAGACCGTTGACACCGATGGTCAGGTATTGGCGCCCGATATTGATGTAACCGGCATCGAACAGCGGCAGCATACCATGCTCCTTGAGTTCCTTGAGGTTCTCATTGTAGGCGAGTTGCACCTTGTGGCAGAGGTCGATGATATGAGAAAGGAATTCCTTGTAGTCCTGTCCGTTGTTGACGGCATACTGGATACATCTGTTGAGGTTGATGGTCAGCACACTCTTCGAACCTGTGGACACACCACCTGCACCGAGGGTATAACTGAAGCCGTTGTCCTGAATCTCATTCCTCAAGCGGCAGCATGAACTCAGCGAGTCGGCATTGTCGCTCATGTAAGTGAAGAAGGAATGTCCCTCGGCATACATCTCAGCCGTGAAGTCGCCCCACTCCTTGTCGATGACATCGCCATCCTTGGTGAGCAGCGCCATGGTCTCAACGGGGAAGGTCAGCACGGCCTTCGTGCGCTCCTTGTTGAACCATTTCATAAACCGCTTCTGGAGCCATGACAAGCCCTCCCAGTCGGGTTGTGTTCCGTCGGGGAAATAGAAGTTGCCGAACAGGCTCTCGAAATAATATTTATCGTAATAGGCAATGTTCCAGAACACGGCCTGGTAGTTGCGGGCACCAGTGGGCTGGTTGATGGAATAGACAATCTGCTCGAAGCAGTCGGTAATCATCTTGTCGAGTGTTCTCTGCTTGATGGACAGGTCGACCACCTTGTCAGGCTCCTTCCAATAGTCCTTTCCGTATTCAAGTCCGATGAAATAGTTGAGGTACATGAGGAACTCGGGAGTGGCACAGGCACCGCTCAACATACTTGACACCATGAAGACCATATTGACGAATCCCCCGCAGAAAGATTTCAGGTTGGTGGGTGCGGTGGAATTGCCTCCGATGGACATGGTGCCTCCTATCAGCCATGGGTACATGGTGATGGATGCACAGTAGTTGGCAAGAGACGTCTCATCATTCTTATAAATGAAGTGATGAGCCAGTCTGTCGAGGTACTCGTCGGCCAGTTCCTTACCATACATTTTCTTGATTCTATCCGTAAGCAATCTTCTGTTGAGCCTGATGAAACTTGCCTTGGGCAATTCACCAATGAGCGTGGCGATATTTTTATGCTCTACGTTTGCATTGGCGTCATATTTTGAACCTGTTGCCGCATTGGCTGCATCAACATAGTCTGCCAAAAATTTCAACCGCTCCATGGTTTCCCTGTCCTCAGAATGCTTCTGTCGATAGAGCATGAATGACTTGGCTACCTTGAAGTGACCCTCTCTCATCAACGACTCTTCCACCTCATTCTGGATATCCTCGACAGTGATGTTGTCACGGATATTCAAGTGGCTGATAATCTTTGAGATAGAGCCTAAATCGGCTGATTCTCCAACAGACTGGAATGCCTTGATAATGGCATTCATAATTTTGTCGAGCGAGAACCTGTCGCGCTGTCCGTCGCGCTTCAGAATAGTATAATCCCTCATTACCTTAAATTATTGATTTTGGAAAACATTTCCACTCAGTTTTCAAAAAAAGTTTCCCGTTTTGGTCAACTTTCTCCCAAAAGATCGGTTAGTAATTAAAAAATTTTGGATTTTTATTTCGCTTACAAAGATAATACAATTATCCGTTTCGCATGCCCATTTGAGTACTGAAAAAGCATTTTATTAACGAATTTTAATGATTCTTTTTTAACAAAAATAAAACGGCGAAATCTTGTTTTTGGGTATATCTATTGGCTTATAATGGATTACGAAAAAAAATTGCACACTCTTCAATTTTTTGCCCAGAGTGTGCAATTTTCAATCTTTCGCGTCATTCATGCGTTTTCTTTTTCACGCACCCGTTCGTGTGTACTGTGTGCGCTTACAGCCTGACGCTCGAAATGTCAACCAATTGGTTGACGATGGCATAAATGGTCAGTCCGGCGGCGCTATGAATTTGCAGTTTTCTTGCAATATTTCTCCGGTGGGTAATCACTGTATTGATGGAGATACACAGGTGGTCGGCGATTTCCTTATTGCTCATCCCCTGCACCAGACTCACCACCACATCCTTCTCGCGCTCGCTGAGTGCATCGGGATTGTCGCCAGTCTTGCTGATCATATTGGAGATTTTGGCCGAAACGTCGTTTTGCTTCGTTTTCTTCTCCAGCCATCTGATGGCCGGTATGAAAATCGACTCCTCCACCTCGGCATGCGAGGCGAGCCACTCCTCATTATTATATATAGAATACAAACAAGCCGAGAGTTGGTTGTTGTGCAGTCCGTCGCTTGGCAAATATTTGATGATGATGCTTTTCAGTTCGCGCAGCAGCAGGTCGGTCTGTCCATGGTGCTTCGAATAGGTCTCGATGTCGTAGTCGCCTGTCGGTTCATGGTTGAGCAGCGCCTTGACATAGGGGAAGACGGTCTTCTCCTCATACTTCATGTGGGAGCGCACGGCCCTGGAATAGTCATCATAGAGTTTCAGAATCAGGCGGGCGAGGTTATCCTTCTCGTCAAGGGCATCCACCAACTGTTTCCTGATGGTAGGCAACTGGAATCCGAGAAAATACTCGTGGCTGGCACTCAGGTAATGCAGGAGCGTGCTGACCGACAATTTGGAGACATCATCAAAGTCGCGGTACCCGTTTATGGTGAAATTGACCACCGCGAGATAGGTGTAAGTATCTACCCCCTGCTGTTCGCACACTTCCCTGACGGTTTTGTCGCCGAATCCCAAGTTGATACCAAAACTGCCCAGACTCTGGAGCAGATTGTAATTGTCGCGGATGAGGTAAATCATCCGGTCGTCAGCCTCATACATTTTCTGATTTTTCATATCTGTTGGCGTTGAGTGTCATGCAAAAATAAAAAAAAATCACCTTGAAATCAAAAAAACGGGTGTCTATTTCATGGAAACAGAGAAAAGTCATCAATAGTAGGTATACGTCTGGTTGACAAATTACCCATTAATAGGTATGCCCGTAATAAAAAATCGAAGAGCGGGCGGAAAATTTTGCGAATAGCGTCATTTTTTGTATTTTTGCAAGTCCAAACAACTAAAACCGGCCACCCCGACAACAGAACACATTCAAACCAGACATGTTAAGCAAACGACAGCAGACGATCTCTTTCGAGAAGACATACGCCGAGATATTCACTTTTGACAACGGCACAGAAGTCAAGGAATTCCATGTGATGATTCACGTGAAAGACCCACACCATACCTTCCATGAGCAACTGGAAGCGGTATTGGAGACTTATGCCGACCTCCGCACCCACTATTTGGACAATGCCGAGGCCGTGTTCAAAAGATATTTCCTCAGCGACTCGGCCAACCAGCAAGACGAGGTGTTTGTGGCTGATGCCTCGGAGTGTGCAAAATCCGTCATTCAGCAGCCCCCTCTCGACGGCACGAAAATATGCCTCTGGGCCTATATGCAGACAGCCGTGCTGACCCGCATACTCCCCAGTGGACTCTATGAGACCCGCCATGGCGCATACCGCCATCTATGGAACGGCAGTTCCCACAATCTGGCCGCCAATTCCGAATACCAGACCCGCCTGCTGCTCAACGAATACGTGATGCAACTCTTGGAGGAAGGTTGCAAACTCTCGGAGAACTGCATCCGCACATGGTTCTTCGTCAACGATGTGGACCTCAACTACGGCGGCGTGGTAAGGGCCCGCAACAATGTGTTCTTCACCCAGGACATGACACCCAACACTCATTTCATCGCCAGCACAGGCATCGGAGGCCGTCAGGCCGACACCAACGTCCTTGCCCAGATGGACAACTATGCCATCGACGGCATCAGCAAGGACCAGATACATTTTCTCTATGCCCAGACCCACCTCAACCGCACGAGCGACTACGGGGTGAGTTTCGAGCGCGGCACCTATGTGGATTATGCCGACCGCCGTCATGTATTTATCTCCGGCACGGCCAGCATCAACAACAAAGGTCAGATTATGTATCCCGGCGACATCCGCAAGCAGACCCACCGCATGTGGGAGAATGTGGAGATGTTGCTCAAGGAGGCCGACTGCACGTACGACGAAGTGGGCGAGATGGTGGTTTACCTCCGCGACATCGCCGACTACCAGGTGGTGAAAGAACTCTATGAGGAGCGTTTTGGCGGCAAGCCGTTAGTCATCGTCAATGCCCCCGTTTGCCGGTCAGGATGGCTGGTAGAAATGGAATGCATGGCCGTGAAAGAAATTTCCGGCAATTCGTTTGCCCCATTCTAATTTTTGGGGATAAAACAACGCAATTCCCAACATTTTCCCCAACGAATAAAACAAGCCTGCTGCTTTTTTCCCAACGAAGAAAGCGGTTTTGCTGCACTTTTCCCAACGAATAAAGCAAGCATCGTCAGCAATAATAAAACAACCGGAGGGTCAGTGCATTGCAACCACAACTCGGCGCGAGCCCACGTGCCAGGGGACAGGGCAGCGGCATCCACAAGCCGCTGCCACTGACCTGTCCCCATGGCACGAGCGAACAAACCAATAACGAGCGAAGCAAAGTAAAAACCCAATAACGAGCGAAGCAACGTTAAACCACGCCACACCCCCACACCCAAGTGAGCGAAGCGAACAAAAATAAGAACACCGCGACCGCTTCTAAGGGAGCGGTACCTTAGTGAACGAGCGCCGAGTAGGCGCGGT
>CACXDY010000087.1 GCA_902766505.1 uncultured Prevotellaceae bacterium | reverse complement strand
TGGGTGTCACCATGTCTGTCACAAACACCGGTCTGGTGCCTGACGAGGATACCGGTACGCTGTTCTGTACCATCAGTATGCCGCCTGCTACCAGTGTGGAGAGAACCAAAGAAGTCATCGACCAGGTGGATGCCATGCTGGCCAGCAATACAGCCATACAGAGCCGTGAGCAGATACAAGGCTTCAACTTCATCGCAGGACAAGGTTCCGACCAGGCTACCTTCGTCATCAAACTGAAACCTTTTGCTGAGCGTGGTATCACTGAGGGTGCTATGGCTGTCCTCGGTATGATTTACAAACAGACGGCCGAAATCAAGGATGCACAAATCCTTGCCTTCTCGCCGCCAATGATTCCAGGATTCTCGGCCAACAACGGTGTATCTCTCGTCATGCTCGACAAAACCGGTGGTGACCTCAACAAATTCTTTGAGGTGACGAAGGATTATCTGGCTGAACTCAACAAAAGGCCGGAAATCCAGATGGCTATGACTTCCTATAACCCAAGTTATCCTCAGTACATGATTGATGTGGATGTGGCTAAGTGTAAGCAGTCGGGCATCTCGCCTTCTACTGTTCTCGCTACGCTGCAGGGATACTATGGAGGCCTTTATGCATCCAACTTCAATGCCTACGGTAAACTCTACCGTGTGATGGTGCAGGGTGATGTGGAAAGCCGTATGAAGCCCGATGGTATTGGTAATATCTACGTGAGAACACCTTCTGGGATGGCACCCGTCACGGAGTTCTGTTCCATGAAACGTGTCTACGGACCTTCCAATATCAACCGCTTCAACATGTTTACCAGCATCAACGTCACCGCTACTGTTGCCGATGGATATTCCACTGGTGAAGCCATCAAGGCTGTGGAGGGGGTGGCTGCAACAAGCTTGCCAGAGGGATATGCTTACGACTATTCGGGTCTGACAAGGTCGGAGAGGGAATCAAGTAACTCTACCATGCTCATCTGCCTGCTCTGTATCATCTTCGTCTACCGGATTCTGTCGGCACAGTATGAGAGTTATCTCCTGCCGCTCGCCGTCATCCTTTCTATACCGTTCGGACTTGCTGGAGCATTCTTCTTCACCAAGATTACAGGGCACAACAATGATATCTATATGCAGATATCGCTCATCATGCTTATCGGTCTGTTGGCCAAAAATGCCATCCTTATCGTACAGTTCGCTCTTGAGAGAAGAGAACTGGGTATGGCGGTCAGCTGGGCTGGTATCCTCGGTGCGGCAGCACGTCTGCGTCCTATCCTCATGACATCGCTCGCCATGATTATCGGACTTCTGCCAATGCTATGGCCTTTCGGCGTGGGTGCCAACGGAAACAACACGCTGGGATATGCCGCCATTGGAGGTATGCTCATCGGTACGCTCTGCCAAATCTTTGTGGTGCCGGCTCTCTTCGTCATCTTCCAGTCACTGCAGGAAAGGTTCCGTCCTATGGCTTTCCAGGATTTTGCCAATGAAGACGTTACTTCTGAACTGGAACAATATGTAAACCATGCCAACAATTATACAGTGGAGGAATAAAAATGAAAGTTAGACAGTTGATGTGGATGTTCCTGTCCGTGACATTGCTCACAGGATGTGGACTCTACCAGAAATATGAAAGGCCCGACGTCAACACGAAAGGTATCATAAGGGATGCCGTATCGCTGACCGACACACTCGTGGCTGAGGTCGATACCGCCAATTTCGGACAATTGCCGTGGAGAGAGGTCTTCACCGACCCTCAGTTGCAAATCCTCATACAGCAGGCTCTCGACAATAATGTTGACATGTTGAATGCCGCGCTCAACGTGAATATCGCTGAGGCACAGCTGAAAGCAGCAAGGCTGGCTTTCCTCCCTCAGTTCGCCTTCTCTCCATCGGGGACCATCGCTTCATGGGATGGAAATCCCGCCTCGAAGACTTACCAAATGCCTATCTCGGCAAGTTGGAATGCCGACCTCTTCGGAAACCTGCTCTCACAGAAAAGGGCCGCACAGGTGCAACTGCTCGCTTCCAAAGACTATCAGGTGGTGGTGCAGACAAATATCGTCGCAGGGGTGGCCAACATGTATTACACCTTGCTCATGTTGGACAAGCAGATGGAGATTCTCAACGACATGACTTCCCTCACCAAGGATACTTGGGACCTGATGAAAATGCAGATGGAACTCGGAAGAGCACGCTCTACAAGCGTGCAGAGCGCTGAGGCCAACTACTACTCGGTGCAGGCACAGGCCGTGGATATGAAGAGACAAATCAGAGAAGTGGAGAATTCCCTCTCTCTCGTACTGGGACAGCCAGCACAGACCATCGCAAGAGGTAAACTGGAAAACCAAAGTCTGCCCGATAAGTTCAGCACAGGCGTGGGTATCCAGTTGCTGTCCAACCGCGCTGATGTGCATTCTGCGGAAATGGCGCTCGCACAGTGCTTCTACAATGTGGAAACTGCCAAGAGCAGGTTCTACCCGAGTATCGTTATCTCGCCTACGGCCACTTTCACAAACAGTGCCGGCGGTGCCCTCGTCAATCCTGGTAAATGGCTGCTCTCTGCCGTAGGAAGTCTGACTCAGCCCATTTTCATGAAAGGTCAGCTGACCGCTGGTCTTAGGGTGGCTGAGGCTCAGTATGAGAAAGCCTTCAATTCCTGGCAGAATGCCGTGCTGAAAGCCGGTAGCGAGGTGGGCGATGCACTCGTACTCTACAACTCTTCCGACGAGAAGGGAAAACTGGAGGCCAAAAGGGTGGAGACGCTGCAGAAGAACGTGGAGCACACACGTATGCTCTTCAAAAGTTCCGGCAGTTCTTACCTGGAGGTCATCACCGCACAGCAGACGCTGCTGAATGCACAAATCTCCAAGGTGACCGACGACTTCAACAAAATGCAGGCCGTGGTCAATTTATACAATGCCCTCGGTGGGGGTGCTAAGTAACACTTAATTCATCTGACGATTATGGCAAGTGATATTAGTCCAAGAGCTGAAATCGACCCAAGGGCGCAAATCGGCGACAACTGTAAGATTTTTCCATTTGTTTATATTGAGGGTGATGTCGTCATCGGCGACAACTGCATCATTTTCCCGTTCACCAGCATTCTCAACGGCTCGAGAATTGGAAAGTCCAACAAAATCCATCAGGGGTCGGTCATCGCTGCACTGCCCCAGGATTTCGAGTTCCATGGGGAGAAAAGTGAGTGTGTCATCGGCGACAACAACATCATCCGTGAAAACGTGGTCATCAACAGAGCCACCCATACCGGATGCCAGACAGTCATCGGCAACAACAACTTCCTGATGGAAGGTGTGCATATCTCTCACGATACGAAGATTGGTGACAATTGTGTATTCGGGTATGGTACCAAAATTGCCGGCGACTGTGTTATCGGCGATAAGGTCATCTTCTCGACCAGCGTGATTGAGAATGCCGGCACCAAGGTGGGCCGGGGAACAATGATTCAGGCGGGAACGACTTTCTCAAAGGATATTCCGCCCTATATCATCGCAGGCGGAACACCTGTCAAATACAATGGTGTCAACACCGTGGTGCTCTCTCAGAATGGTGTAGGCGAGAAGGTGCAGAAACACCTCGCCAATGCATACAGACTGGTCTTCCATGGACAAAACAGTGTGGTGGATGCCATCAACCAGGTCAAGGAACAGGTGCCCGACAGCGAGGAAATACGCAACGTGGTGGCTTTCCTCGAGGAAAGTACAAGGGGTATCATCACCAAACTGTAATGACATTAATAAGGATTATTTAATCTGTTCTTAAATAAAAAAGAGCTCCACTGGGGAGCTCTTTTTTTATTCCATTACCACCATGTCGCCCTTTCGCTGCACAATGCCCAGGGCGGCCATGTAATCAATGGAGTGGGTGATGATGTTGTCGAAACGAGGTGTGCGCCGCGGGAAACCAAACAAGTGGGAGACAATACGCATCAACTCGGTATCCGAAACGGAGATTTGCTGGCGGAGCACCTCCTTGATGGCGTTGCAGACCTCACAGGGAGGGATGTCGATGTTGTCGCGCCCCTCGGCTTTGCGGTAAAGGGCATAATCGCGGCTATCCGACTCCGATACCCAGAAGACGGGATTGTCGGGCATGGAGGACGGGTCGACATAGGATTTCTCTGTGCCCTTGTCCAACAAATGCTCCAGACGGTCGGATGTGCGGGCCTGATTGTAGGACTCCATGATTCGCTTGCGGATGGTGCTTCGGGCAACAGGCTGCTCCTGCTGGATGATTCTGGCGATGTCGACCATAATCTGGCGGCGGGCAAGGGACAGATTCTCTGGGGAGTCAAACTTTTTCTGGTTGCTCAACTCCATCTTCTCGTAAGAGGCTTCCTTGTCATTTTGCTCTTCTGTGATGATGTCTTCTGCACTCACCTTGAATGGTATGCCTGCATCCACCACAGGTGCTGCCTTGGGCTTCTCAACCTTGGGAGCCGACTTAAACTGTTCGGGGGCTGCATTCTCCCGCTTGGAGGTAATCTGCTCAAGACGTTCCAAAATCCGGTCGGTGACTCGTTCGGGGTTCAAGAACCAGTCGATGCTCCATACCCGCATCAGGTTCCAGCCAAGACCCTGCAATACACCGGGCTGACAAATCTCACGGTCGCGCTCGGTAGGGGTCTCATGGTAGTTGCGGCCATCACAGATGATGCCCAAGATATAGTTTTCGCTGTTCGACGGGTCGCTTACCGCAATATCTATCTTGAAACGGGAACGGCCCACCCGGGTATCCACTTCATAGCCGTGTAGACGCAACTCCTTGGCTATGCTGTCGACCAAGGCGGTGTCGGTGTCTTGTTGCATTTGGCTGGAGGCAACAGGCATGCGGCCGTTCTTGGCAAACTCCAGGAATCGCTTCAAACCTTCCACACCCCGGGCACGGCTCCGGTTGAGGTCTATCTGCTCGGGCTCCATGGTGGAGAACACCATCATCTCTGTGCGGGCACGGCTGACTGCCACGTTGAGACGACGTTCGCCGCCAACATTGTTGAGGGGGCCGAAATTCATGGAGACACGGCCACGGCTGTCTGGACCATAGCCCACGGAGAACAAGATGACATCACGCTCGTCTCCCTGGACATTCTCCAGGTTCTTGATGAAGATGGGCTCCTCGCAGTCATAGGCTAAACGCTCCAGTTTGGGCTGCTTGGCCAGTTCCTCTGTCAGAATGTCCTCTATCAGGTCTTGCTGGGCCTTGCTGAAGGAAACAATACCTATGCTGTTCTTCTGAAGTTTCGGGTCGTTGAGACGGCGCTTCACTTCCTCTACTATGGCCTTGGCTTCCTCGCGGTTGCTGCGGCTCTTTCCCATATCGTAGGTGCCCTCTACCTTGACGAAACTAACCTTGGAGGAGCGGTCGTCGGCTGAGGGGAAAGTATAGAGGCGCCCATCGTAATAGTTGGAGTTGCTGAAAGCAATGAGACTCTCGTGACGACTGCGGTAATGCCAGGTCAGATAATGCTCTGGGAACGACAGGGTAATGCAGTCGTCGAGGATGCTTTCCATATCGTCAATATCGGCTTCGCTCTCATCCACAGAGGTGGTGGAGAAGAAACTCGTGGGGGGCATCTGCTTCGGGTCACCGACCACAATGAGGGACTTGCCGCGGGCGATGGCACCAACGGCTTCGCTGGTAGGCATCTGTGACGCCTCGTCGAAGACGACAAGGTCGAACTTGTCTTGATTGAGGTCGATGAACTGGGCCACAGAGATAGGACTCATCAATATACACGGACACAGACGGGGCAACAAGGTCGGCACCTGGTCGATGATATTCCGGATGCTGGTTCCACGGCCGCCGTTGGCAATGTGGCGCTTCAACTTTCCGATTTCCGAACTTTGCGCGGCCTCGATGGTCTGCGACGGCACACGCGCAGCCAACTTGCAGTACAGTGCCCGCTTGGTCAGGTCTTGGTACTCCTTGGCCATGGTGCGGTATTTGGCAATGGCATCCTCGAAAATCATTCCGTTGAATATCTTGAGCGTCTCATCATGGTCTATGATGTCCATGGCCAAACGCTTGTAGAGACCACGGAGCATGGCTTGGGTG
Source organism: uncultured Prevotellaceae bacterium (assembly GCA_902766505.1). GTDB lineage: Bacteria > Bacteroidota > Bacteroidia > Bacteroidales > Bacteroidaceae > Prevotella. The sequence goes on along the minus strand of CACXDY010000087.1, from coordinate 3,011 downwards.
GCTGCTTCCACTTCGTGACCGTTTTCTATGTAACTGACCACATTGTTCAAGTGAAGGTCCACCAACTCTTTCCTGCGGACGCACCACTGTGCCCAGTCCCTGGATTTTCCTAAGTTAATCAGCCAGGCAGGGATTCGTTGCACCATCTCGTCGAGCGTGACTTCGGGGGCAATGCTGACACCATTCTCTGCTCCACTGAATAACGCTTTGGCCTGACGGATAGCGGTCATGTCGATAGACAAGGTGGCATTCTTGTTCAGTTCGGGGATGTAGGCTCCCGGAGTGTTGGTCTCCTTCAACATGGATTGGATGTCCTTCGCTTTCAGAAGACTGTCCTTCATTTCTTTCCAATGCTCTCCACCGGGGGTGGCAAGGGTGCCAAACAGATTTTTGGCTTCTTCTGAGCAGGGGGCCAGTGAGGATTCCAGCGAATGGTATTGCTCAAGGTTTTGAAGCAATACGGGGACATCGTCGTTGCTGATAGTGGCGCAGTAGGCTTTCAATTCCTTGATAATGCCTTTCTGTGCAAAGAATTTGGATACTGCCCATTTGTCTGAAGCCTGCTGCCACTCGTTCTTCAGCCTGTTGACATCGAGTTTCAACACTTCGGGGGAGTATGTCTTCTGAATAGTGGCGCGCAGCGTGGACAGTTGCTCACAGGTGGAAAGGTAATCTTGCCATTTCGCCTGCTCGGATTCGGTAGTGGCGGTACGGAGAAGACGGGAGTTGATGACAGGGATGTTGCTGACGGCATCATAGAAACGCTCTGCCCATGACAGACCACCAACATCTTCGGGGATGCTGATGCCGTTCGACTGCGACAAGGCACGGAGTGCCGTGCGCGCATTGGGAACATGACGCGACAACTGCTGGAGCCAACTGTTGGCCTTCTGCTCCATCTCAAACGACATCTCGGTGATGAGCAGTCCTTTGAGTTGACTGTCTTTCGGATGACCCGTCACATGGAAGACGGCTTCCAATTCCTTAATCTTCGACACCACCTCATCGATGCGCTGGGCATCTATGCCGTCAAGGAACGACTGGGAGGGCGGAAGGGCTTCCTCTCCCTCGGTCATGAGATAGCGGGTGATGTAGTCGTAAAGAGACAGACCCGACGGCTGTTTCGTATGAAGCAGTTCCACATACTTGATAAGATGCTTGCGCTGCTCGAAAAGATTCTTGGATTCCTGCTCGTACTGCTCGGGTGATTTGACACGCGTCAGGTCCAGGGTGGATTTCAACTGGTTCAGCAGATGCGACTTCGTCATCTTGTTGGAGTGCATCTCCAGACAGAAGGGACCAAGGCCTACCTTGGACAATCGTTTCTGAACTACCTCAAGGGCGGCCATCTTTTCTGCTACAAACAGCACACGGCGGTCGTGGAGCAGGGCATTGGCTATCATGTTGGTGATGGTCTGACTCTTGCCGGTTCCCGGAGGGCCATAGAGTATGAAACTTCTTCCCTCGCCGGATTCTATCACGGCTTCCAACTGTGAGGAGTCGACGTCGACAGGGATGGCATAACTGGAAGGATTGACCTTCATGTCCTGTTGACGTGTGTCTGTAGGGTCGCCTGGGTCGATGTCGACCAGACGGTTCTGAAGGAGACTCTTGATGACAGGGTTCTCACACATCTTCTCCGAATTGTTGTGGATATCATTCCACATCACGAACTTGCTGAACGAGAATAGTCCGAGCAGAGACTCTTCCAACACGTCCCAACGGGGATGGTCTTTGATGGTCGCACGAACGATGGAAAGTGTCTTGCGTACGTCGATGCCGCTCTCATCCTCGGGCAATGGATTCACTCCCTGGAATTTGACTTCATATTGCTGACGCATCATCTCCACCAACGTGGTGTTGAAGGTGATGTCCTCATCGCGCATGCGGAGAACATAACTGTTGCCGGATTTGCGGACAAGGTCGACGGGTTCAAGCAGCAATGGTGCATAGCGCGGCTTGATGCTCTTCTCGTTCTCATACCATTTCAGAAGGCCAAGCACGATGTAGAGGGTGTTGGAGCCGCTTTCTTCCAAGGCTGTACGGGAGGAACGAACCAACCCTTTCAGTGCCGTGGGCAGGTCGGTGTCCGACAGGTAGGAATAGACATTCTGATGCTTCAGACCCTCCATGACTAACGCTTCCATGTCGGCATGGACGCGTGAGTCGTAGATACCGTCGCTGCCGGCACTCGCTTTCTTCTCCGAGGGCCAGGCCAGGATGCTCAGGTCTTCCTTGTTCTGAATGATATCTTCCAACTGGTCGATGCCAAATGACAATAACGGAACGATGTTCTTGCCGACCCGCATATTCAACAGGTTGTTGCGGAGGGAGAAATCAAGAAGTTTGCGCTCCCATATCTGCTGACGGGTAATCTGACGGTTGTCATTCCCGGTCAGGTCGTATTGGTGCATCTCCTTGATGTCCTTGCTGACTGCACTGTCGCCAACTCCTTCCAGTACCTTTGCCTCAGAGAGGTCGGTGGGAAGGGGACGGAGACCATGGAGACGGCAGCGGTAGATATCGACCGCCATCTGAAACAAATTCGGGTTGACATTGATGTGCTCCTCGGCCAACTTCACTGCTTGTTCGAAGGTGATGCTGGATTGGGTGAGCGACGTGGCTTCCACCACGACAATCTCGCTGATGCCGTCGGCCATGGATTTCGAGATGAAACTGACATCGTCACACAACGGCTGTGGATAGTATTTGTCGACCAGCCAGCAACCCACAAAGGCATGACCCTTGATGAGGAACAGCAGTGGATGGAGACCTATGCTTTCCAAACAGGAGGCAAAGGCTATGGAAAGGTCAAGACAGGTTCCTTGCTTTTGATTCAATAATTGGTCGCACATGCGCACCCGTTGGCCTGACTGCTCAAAGTTGGCTGGAGGGGTGATGTAGACCAAACCTTCCTGATGAAAGGCATCATAGACCGAGGCCACCATGGCGCGGGCACGGTTGGGATCCTTGGTCTGATAGTCATCCAGGGAGGATGAACCGGTCAGACG
>CACXDY010000086.1 GCA_902766505.1 uncultured Prevotellaceae bacterium | reverse complement strand
TGGCCAGCATCACGATGATATTAGGCTATCTTCCCCAGGCCATTAAAACCATCCGCACACGGAACACTGACGGCATCGCGTTACCCACTTTCCTCATGATGGGTATAGGAAGCGTATGTTTCATGCTCCAAGGCATATTGCACAAACCCGACACCCTTTGGGCGCTATTCATCACCAATCTCATCACAACCATCTGCAGTTGCATCGTTTTCGGCATCAAAATCTATAACGACTATTTCAAGAAAAAATCCTAAAAGTCTTTAAAGACCCTAAGGACATTAATGACCCTAAAAACTTTCCTGCTTTTGTGCAAACGTTTGCGCAATCTTCTCGGCAATTCTTTCGCTTGTCGGATGACAAGGTGGGTGAATAATCGCTAATTTTACGGCAAATTACAAAACCTAATTCTTTATCATGAACCTGAATTTTATCATTGACTACAGGACTACATTCGGCGAGGAACTGGTATTGAATATCTTCTCTGCCGACCATGACGGCGAAAAACAAGTCATGCAATATCGCATGCAGACTTTCGATGGAGAAAAATGGAGCGTGACACTCAACGAAGTGCTGCACACCAACCACCATCTTTCATATTATTATAGTCTGGTAAGGGGGGAGCAGGTTATCAGAAAGGAATGGACCATGCAACCTCACCGGCTTGAACTCACGGCCAAGAAGGCTGACCTCTATACGGTCTACGACCATTGGATAGATATCCCCGAAAATGCCTATCTGTATAGTTCTGCATTTACCGACTGCATCAACAGGCACGAGAGAATGTTGCCGCAGCCAAACTCCTTCGTGAGGACAGTGAGGCTGAAGGTGCGTGCTCCGCAACTACGCCGAAATGAGCGTCTCGCCCTGGTGGGCAGTGACGAGGTGCTCGGATGTTGGTCCATGGCGAATGTGGTGCCCATGGTAGAGCATACATTCAATGAGTGGATTGCAGATATCGATGCGGCAAGACTCTCTTCCCCGCGTTTCGAACTGAAGTTTGTCGTGCTCGATGAGGATGTGGATGTCACTCCTTTGTGGGAAAGAGGAGACAACCGTGTCATCGACTTGCCCGACATGCAGGATGGAGAGGTCATCGTCTATGAACTTCCCGAGGCACAGTTCGATATCTACAATGTGAAATGTGCCGGAACGCTTGTTCCCGTTTTCTCGCTGCGTTCTGAGACCAGTTTTGGCGTGGGCGACTTCGGAGACCTGCGCAAAATGGTGGATTGGGTAGCCCGGACACGGCAGCGTTTGTTGCAGATACTGCCTATCAATGATACCACCACCACACATACGTGGACGGACTCCTATCCTTATAGTTGTATCAGCATTTTTGCCCTGCATCCCCAGTATGTAGATTTCACGGTGCTTCCCGCCATCGCCGATGAGGCTAAACGGGAGGAGATGGAGCAGTTGAGGCGGGAACTCAACTCTCTTCCCCAAATCGATTACGAGCGGGTGAACCAGGCAAAGACGGAATATCTCAAGATTCTCTTTGCTCAGGAGGGAAAGAAAACGATGGCCTCGGCAGCATTCAAGACTTTCTTCGAGAATGCCAAGCAATGGCTCGTTCCCTATGCCCAGTATTCGATGCTTCGTGACCTTTATGGTACGGCTGATTTCACACAATGGCCCGACCACCACAACTGGGATGAGGCAGACCGTAATGCCCTGACCTCTCCCCGCAACAAGGCGTATAAGGAAGTGGCTTTCTACTATTATGTCCAGTTCGTGCTGAATAGCCAGATGAAGGCGGTGCACGAGTATGCACGTCAGAAAGGTGTGATTCTCAAGGGAGACATCCCCATCGGCGTCAACCGCTATGGATGTGACGTATGGCAGGAGCCACGCTACTTCAACCTTAACGGCCAGGCCGGTGCTCCACCTGATGATTTCTCCGCCAACGGACAGAATTGGGGATTCCCCACCTACAACTGGGAGGAGATGATGGCCGATGGCTGTGCCTGGTGGGTCAGAAGGTTCTCCAATATGTCCAACTTCTTCGATGCCTATAGAATAGACCATGTGCTCGGATTCTTCCGTATCTGGGAAATTCCTTACGACTCTGTCCATGGCCTGCTCGGGCAATTCTCACCTTCTCTGTCCATGTCTGAGGCAGAGATTGAAGCCTACGGCCTCCGTTTCAGGGAAGAAGAGTTCACCCGGCCGTTTATCAACGACTATGTGGTCAACACCATCTTTGGCGAGAAAGCCGACCTGGTGAGAGAGAAGTATCTCGAAGCCGTGGGCGACGGAAAATACAAGATGCGTGCCGAGTTTGACACCCAACGTAAGGTGGAGCATGTCTTTGAAGGTTGCACTCAGCCGGAAGAGAAGGCACTGCGCGACGGACTTTACGCCCTCATCAGCGATGTACTCTTCGTCCGCGACCACCGGGACCCCGAAAAGTTCCATCCCAGAATTGCCGTGCAGCATGACTTCATCTATGAAGCGCTTTCGGAGCATGAGAAATATGTCTTCAATAAACTCTACGATGACTATTTCTACCGCCGCAACAACCAGTACTGGTACAGGGAGGCCATGAGAAAGATGCCAAGATTGGTGGAGGCCACCAGAATGTTGGTCTGCGCAGAAGACCTCGGTATGGTGCCCGATTGCGTGCCATGGGTCATGGACGAGTTGAAGATTCTCAGTCTGGAATTGCAGTCGATGCCGAAAGACCCTGCCGTCAAATTCGGCCATCTGTCAAGAAATCCCTACCGTTCTGTCTGTACCATCTCCAGCCATGACATGCCGACACTCCGACAATGGTGGGACGAGGACTTCAAGCGCACCCAGGAGTATTACAACACGATGCTGTATCGTGGCGGCGAGGCTCCGCATCCACTTCCCGGATGGCTTGCCCGCGACATCATCTCACGACATCTCACCAGTCCTTCGATGCTCTGCGTCATCTCCATTCAGGACTGGCTGGCCGTCGACGAGAGACTGAGACTGCCCGACCAGAATGCAGAACGTATCAACATACCTGCCAATCCACGGCATTACTGGAGATACCGCATGCACCTCACCATCGAACAATTGATGAATGACGGTAAGTTCACTGACAATATCGCTGAGTTGGTCGCTCAAAGCGGTAGATGACTTTTTTTAAGGGCTCAGGCTTCCTGAGCCCTCATTTACAATCCTAATAACCCATAAACAACGACATGAAATTCTTATTTTCCTCATTGCTCTGCACATTGTTCTCTGTCATGGCCATGGCGCAGACAGTCACTTCTCCCAACGGCAACGTGTCGCTCACTTTCGCCCTCGACAACGGAAAACCCACTTATCTGCTGACTTACAAAGGGCGCGACGTGGTCAAGAAAAGTTATCTCGGACTGGAACTCGCCAAAGACAAACATGCCAGCAAGGGCCAAAATGAGACCGACTTGATGGACGGTTTCTCTGTGGCAGGCACCAACACCTCTACTTTCGATGAGACATGGAAACCGGTCTGGGGTGAGACGGCCACCATCAGGAACCATTACAATGAATTGCAGGTAAATCTTCTGCAAAAGGATACGGAGAGAAATGTCATACTCCGATTCCGTGTCTACGATGATGGTGTGGGGTTCCGTTATGAGTTCCCGCAACAGAGACAACTCAATTATTTCCTTATCAAAGAGGAGAAGACCCAGTTTGCCATGACTGGCGACCATACTGCCTGGTGGCTTCCCGGTGACTATGACACACAGGAGCAGGAGACACAGGAGACCAAACTCTCCGGTATCAGGGACCGGTTTGACAAAGCCGTCAACTGGGGCAATTCTTCTGTGGCACCATTCTCCAAAACAGGTGTTCAGACATCTCTGCAGATGAAAACCGACGACGGGCTCTATATCAATATCCATGAGGCAGCCTGCGTCGACTATGCTACCATGCACCTCAACCTCGATGATAAAAACATGGTGTTCACTTCCTGGCTTACACCCGATGCGACGGGGCTGAAGGGATGCATGCAGACACCCTGCCAGACACCCTGGCGCACGGTGATGGTCAGCGATGATGCCCGCGACATGCTGTCGTCCAACCTCATCCTCAATCTCAACGAACCATGCAAAATCGAGGATACATCGTGGATTCATCCAGTGAAATACTGCGGTGTCTGGTGGGAGATGATTGTGGGAAAGAGCAGTTGGAACTATACCGATGATTATCCTTCGGTGAAACTCGACCTGATAGATTACACCAAGACCAAGCCCAACGGCCGCCATGCCGCCAACAACGAGAAGGTGAAGAAATATATAGATTTCGCTGCCAGCAACGGCCTGGACGAGGTGCTTGTCGAGGGCTGGAATATCGGATGGGAAGATTGGGCCAACATGTGGAAACGGGATGTCTTCGACTTCGTGACTCCTTATCCGGATTTCGACATCAAGATGCTCAACGAATATGCCCACTCCAAAGGGGTGAAACTGCTCATGCACCATGAGACATCCTCATCAACCCAGAACTATGAGCGGCACATGGAGAAAGCCTATACGCTGATGAACGAGTTGGGCTATGATGCCGTGAAAAGCGGATATGTGGGCGATATCATCCCCCGGGGCGACTACCACTTCTCGCAGTCGATGAACAACCATTACCTCTATTGTATCCAGGAGGCAGCCAAGCACCACATCATGGTGAATGCCCATGAGGCAGTCAGACCTACCGGACTGTGCCGGACCTATCCGAATATGGTGGGCAATGAGAGTGCGCGCGGAACAGAATATGAGGCTTTTGGCGGCAGCAGACCAGACCATACGGTCATCCTTCCATTCACCCGTCTGCAGGGAGGTCCCATGGACTACACCCCCGGTATTCTTGAAACACAGTTGAATACCTGGAGCGACAATCCCAATTTCGTGCATACCACCCTGGTGGGACAATTGGCACTTTATGTCACTATGTATAGTCCACTGCAGATGGCGGCCGACCTGCCCGAAAACTATGCCAAATACGACGATGCGTTCCAGTTCATACGTGATGTGGCAGTGGATTGGGATGATTCCAAATATCTTGAGGCTGAACCCGCCGACTATATCACAGTGGCCAGAAAGGCCAAGGGGACAGACAACTGGTTTGTGGGCGGCAAATGTGACGAGAACGGCCATCAGACCGTCTTGAAACTCGACTTCCTCGATAAGGGCAAGAAATATGACTGCACCATTTATGCTGATGCTAAGAACGCACATTATGAGCACAACCCCAAGGCATATACCATCAAGCACAAAACGGTGAAGAAAGGCGATGTGCTCAAACTCACTCAGGCACCTGGTGGCGGCTTCGCCCTGTCTATCATTGCCAAATGACCCCATGGCGCTTTGCTCTTTAACACCCAAACCAACCGATAAATTTTTATCCAATGAGACGATTATTGACACTTTTGGCCGTCTTTGCAACCATGGTAAACGTTAAGGCTCAAACTTTTGACTTCAATGAATGCGAGCAGTCACTGAAGCAGACCACTTTCAAGTTACTGGCTCCTCCTGATGCCAAAAATGTGACCTTGAGATTGTACAATGAGGCAGTGGGGGGATATCCCTTCAAGGTGGTGAAGATGAAGTACAAAGACGGAATGTGGGTGGCCAATGTGAAACACTCTCCCAAACAGCCGCTCACAGGCAAATACTATACCTTCGACATGATGGGCGACAAGGTGAACTGGCATGAGACCCCGGGCCTCTTTGCCAAAGCCGTGGGGGCAAATGGAAAAAGAGCCGCCATCATCAACCTGGACGACACCGACCCCTTTGGATGGGACACCGATACCCGTCCTTCCTTGAAATCGCCTACCGACTTGGTCATTTACGAAATGCATCACCGCGATTTCTCCATCGCACGCAATATTTTCGCTGCTTCACCAGAGGGAAAGAAACTGAATGCTGGTGTGTCAAGATATCCCGGCAAATTCATGGCTTTGGTGGAAAAATGGGCCACCGACTATCTGAAGGACCTGGGTGTGAATGCCGTTCATATCCTGCCGTCCTTCGACTTCGCTTCCATTGATGAGGAGAGCAAGGTCCCCAAATACAACTGGGGATACGACCCTCTCAACTACAATGTGCCGGAAGGCTCCTATTCCACCGACATCCAGAACCCGGCCACACGCATCAGGGAATTCAAGATGATGGTGCAGGCTTTGCATAAGGCAGGCATCAGGGTCATTCTCGATGTGGTCTATAACCACACGTTCTCCATCGACGGCAGCAATTTCCAACTTACCTGGCCCGATTATTATTTCAGAAAAACAGCCGACGGGAAATACAGCAATGGTTCGGGATGTGGCAACGAGACGGCTTCCGAGCAGCCTATCATGAGGCAATATATGATAGAGAGCGTGAAATATTGGATTAATGAATACCATATTGATGGATTCCGGTTCGACCTCATGGGTGTACACGACATCGAAACCATGAATGACATCCGCGAGGCTGTCGACAAAATCGACCCCTCAATCTTCATCTATGGAGAGGGCTGGTCGGCTGGTTCATGTGCCTACCCGTCAGAGAAACTGGCCAGCAAGGCCAATATTCTGAAAATGCCACGTATAGCGGCTTTTAGCGATGAACTTAGAGATGCCCTCCGTGGTCCTTTCGACGACGACAAGAAAGGTGCGTTCCTCGCCGGTATCCCTGGTGAGGAGGAAAGCATCAAGTTCGGCATCGCAGGGGCTATCGCCCATCAACAGGTGCTGCTCGACAAGGTGAATTACACCAAAACGGCCTGGGCGGAGCAACCTACACAGATGATTGCCTATGTGAGTTGCCATGACGACATGTGCCTCTTCGACCGTTTGAAAACTTCTATTCCCAATGCCTCGATGGAGGAAGTGATACGGCTTGACAAACTGGCTCAAACTGCGGTGTTCACCTCGCAGGGAGTGCCCTTCATCCTCTCTGGAGAAGAGATGATGCGCGACAAGAAAGGCGTGCACAACAGTTTTGAATCACCCGACTCCATCAACAGACTCGACTGGTCGAACACTGTGCGCTATGCAGATGTGCTCGACTATTACAAACGGTTGATTCAACTGAGGAAGAACCACCCAGCCTTCCGCTTGGGTGATGCCGATAAGGTGAGGGCAACTTTGGAATTCCTGCCCACACAGCCATGCCTCGTGGCATACAGACTCAAGGGAAATGCCGGTGGCGACAGTTGGAAGGATATTGTTGTCGTGCTCAATGCCAACCGCGAGGCCAAAACAGTGACTGTGCCTGCCGGTAAATACACTGTCGTCTGTCAAGACGGAAAAATCAATGAGCAGGGACTGGGCACCGTCACAGGACCAACGGTCAGCGTGGGTCCACAGTCGGCTCTTATACTGCACAACTAATACGACTATTATATGAGAAATCTATTTCTGACACTCAGTTTTGTTTTATGTATGGCCAATAGCATCGCAGCTCCCGTGAACATTGAACGCATAGAACCGACCAACTGGTTTGTGGGGATGAAAAACCCGAAACTGCAATTGATGGTCTATGGCAAGGGGATTGCTGCTGCCTCTTTTGATGTCTCATATCCAGGTGTAAGCGTCGACAGCGTGGTGGCTCTTCAATCACCCAACTACCTGCTTGTCTACCTCGACTTGAAAGGTGCCCAGCCTGGTGAAATGACACTCAATTTTAAGGTTGGAAAGAAGAAGAAATCATTGAAGTACACCCTCCGTCAGCGTGAGATGGCAGGTGACAAGCGAACCGGTTTCTCCAATGCCGATGTGCTCTATATGCTCATGCCCGACCGGTTTGCAAGCGGCAGCGATACCAATGACCAGATAAAAGGTATGAATGCCTATGTCAACGACCGCACGAAACCCAGCCTCCGCCATGGAGGAGACCTCGAGGGTATACGCCAGCATCTCGACTATTTCAACGATTTGGGAGTCACGGCCCTCTGGTTCACCCCTGTCTTGGAGAACAACTCGCCCGACAGCAATGATTTCAGCACTTACCATGGGTATGCCACAACAAATTATTACAGGGTAGACCCCCGCTTCGGTTCCAATGAGGAATATCGCCGGCTGGTCGACGAGGCTCATCAGCATGGACTCAAGGTGGTGATGGACATGATTTTCAACCACTGCGGATTTGAACATCCCTGGGTGGCCGACATGCCTACTGCCGACTGGTTCAACCTGCCTGATTGGCTCAAGGAGTCGGGAGGTAAGTCTGACCCCAGGGGAACGTCCTTCCTGCAGACCAGTTATAAACTTACTCCCGTGGTTGACCCCTATGCCTCTAAAGTAGATTTAAGGGAGACTGTGGAAGGATGGTTCGTTCCCACCATGCCCGACCTCAACCAGCGCAACCCTCATGTGATGACCTACCTCATCCAGAACAGCATGTGGTGGATAGAGACGGTCGGCATCGACGGCATCCGTATGGACACTTATCCCTATGCAGATGCAGAGGGAATGGCCAAGTGGATGAAACAACTCGATGAGGAATATCCCAATTTCAATGTGGTGGGAGAGACATGGGTTACCGAACCGGCCTATACTGCTGCTTGGCAGAAAGACTCGAAGATAGCCCGATCCAACTCCTATCTCAAAACTGTGATGGATTTCAGTTTCTTCGACAAAATCAATGCGGCCAAGAATGAGGAGACAGATGCCTGGTGGAATGGGTACAACCGTATCTACAACAGTCTCGTGTATGACTATCTCTATCCCAATCCGTCGAGTGTCATGGCTTTCATAGAGAACCACGACACCGACCGTTTCCTTGGCAACTCCACCGACACACTGGCTCTCAAGCAGGCTTTGGCCTTGCTGCTAACCATCAACCGCACCCCACAACTCTATTATGGTACCGAGGTTCTCATGAACGGAACGAAGGAGGTGACGGATGGTAACGTGAGAAAAGACTTCCCGGGCGGATTCCCTGGTGACAAGAAGAACTGTTTCACCGCTGAGGGCAGAACCAAAGCCGAGAACGCCATGTTCGACTGGTGCCGGCGCCTGCTCCATTGGAGAAATGGTAACGATGTCATCATCAAAGGCAAGCAGACGCAGTTCATCCCCTGGAAGGGTGTGTATGTGGTGGCCCGCCAATACCTTGGACAGAACGTCATGACCATCATCAACGGTACGAAAGAGGCGGCTGAACTGGAAGTGGCACGTTATGCCGAGATTATCGGCGATTGCGAGACAGCACAGGATATCACCAACGGCCGTACGGTAAGAATCGACAAGAACGTGAAACTCAGGCCACGGCAAACCATGGTACTTGAGTTCTGATAAGAAAACGTATCAAACAGAATTTTTATATTGGGGGTGTGCTTTCCGGCGCACCCCCAATATTGTCAATACAGCAGCAGCAAACCCGCAAATCCTGCAAACAACAGCATCAGGATGGGATTGATGCGCATGACCCTTGTTCCTATCCATGTGGCTATAAACAAGGCCACACTAATCCAGAAATGCCAGGGATTCTCATGGATGCTCGAGAAATTCTCGCGGTTCATCAGCAACAGCGCCGCTGCAGCCAACATGCCGACTACGGCAGGCCGCAAACCACTGAAAATGCTTTCCACTACGGGATTCTTCATGTATTTAAGGAACATCCTGACAATCAGAATCATGAGGATGAACGACGGCAACATCAGTGCCAGCGTGGCCGTCGCACTGCCGAGAATGGCCATGGTATGCCCCAGTCCGGCATTTTTCACCGCTGTGAAGCCGCAATAGGTGGCGGAATTGATTCCGATGGGGCCGGGGGTCATCTGGCTGATGGCTACTATATTGGTGAATTCTGCTGAAGTCATCCATTGGTGGTTATGCACCACCTCAGTCTGGATGAGCGACAGCATCCCATATCCTCCGCCAAAGCCAAAGAGGCCTATCTCGAAGAAGGTGATGAACAATGTCAGGAAAATCATTTCTCAACAGGTTTTACAAACATGCTATAGAGATAGCCGCCAAATCCGGCCACCAAGATGACCCAGATGGGGTTGACACCCATCAGCCAGATAGCCAAAGCACTGGCTATGGGAATCCAGCAGTTGACCAGTGATATCTT
>CACXDY010000085.1 GCA_902766505.1 uncultured Prevotellaceae bacterium | reverse complement strand
GCGCGAAGCCACCTCATTGGTCACCATCAGTCAGCTGTTGGAGGCAGGTTGCCGAGTGCGCGTGTTCGATCCAGCAGCCATGGATGAGTGCCGCCGCCGTTTGGGCGACAAGGTGGAATATGCCAAGGATATGTATGATGCTGTTCTTGATGCTGATGCCATGCTTTTGCTCACCGAGTGGAAACAGTTCCGTCTGCCCAGTTGGGGCGTGATGAAAAAGACCATGCGTCATGCCCTCGTCATCGATGGCCGCAACATCTACGACCAGGAAGAGCTTGCCGAATATGGTTTCGAATACCATTGCATCGGAAAATAAGAGTAATCCATTAGAAAATTCATCATAAGGGCGTTTCAAACTGAATCGCCTTTTTTTTGTGCAGAATGCCAATATACACAAATAATGTAGGCAAATTTAGGATAATTATTGGCCTATCTTCCTTGCAGCATTAAAAAAATAGGTTCTTTTATTTTAAAAAGTGGAATAAATATCGTAATTTTGCACCCAATAATGAAGATAGTGTGTTCTGCGAGTCTGTGCAGGTTGATTGATTTTGGAATTTCAAGCGCTTTAGAATTCTGATTATTTGTCAACCGCTTAAGCTCCTATGCGGACCAAACGTTTTTCAATGTTGTTTAATTCTCCCGTCTTATATGAATAAGACGAGGGATTGATGTGCTTGTAGAACACGTTATTTTCATTCGTTCTTGCAGAACAGATTACACTTTCATTATTGATGAATTCTGAGAAGAGTTCCAAAAAACTAATGCTGCTTGGCGGCATACGTTATCTTGTGCCTGCCATAGAGGCTGCTCACCGTCACGGTTATCATGTGATAACGGTGGATTATCTGCCAGATAATATCGCCCACCGCTATTCAGATGAATACCACAATGTCAGTATCATCGACCGTGAGGCGGTTCTCCAACTGGCCCAAAGCTTGGATATTGACGGCATCCTCTCTTTTGCTGTCGATCCGGGAGTCACATCTGCCGCTTATGTCGCCGAGAAGATGGGGTTGCCCTTCCAATGCTCCTATGAAGCCACCTGCATCCTTCAGGACAAGGCCCGTTTCCGTCAGTTCCTGACCGACCATGGTTTCAACTGTCCGGTGGCCAAAGGGTATGACAATGCAGAGTTAGCCTTGCAGGAGGCTGATATCTTTAACTGGCCTGTCATCGTCAAGCCCGTGGATTCCGCAGGCAGCAAGGGCGTCTCCCGTGTGGATTCCAGGGAGAATCTTCGTGCAGCGATAGATTACGCCCTCAGCGAGTCCCACTGTGGTAAGTTTATTATCGAGGATTTCTTGGAGAAAGAAGGCTTGTCCTCAGGGTCCGAGAGTTTTGTTGTCGACGGCAAGTTGCTGTATAATGGCTTTTACGACCAGTTTTTCGACTTGGATGCAGTCAACCCATACACTCCGACGGCTGAATGCTGGCCTTCTGCCAAACCAGAAGCCGTACTTCAAGAGGTCCGCGACGAATTGCAACGATTGTTCACGCTATTAGGCGTTACCACGGGGCTTTTCAATGTCGAATGGCGCGTATGCACCAATGGCCGTGTCTATCTGATGGAAGTATCCCCCCGTGCAGGCGGCAACCGTTTGGCCGAGATGCTGAATGTGGCGGCCGATGTCGATATTATTGACGCAGAAGTGGTCAAAGCAGTGGGGGAGAAACCAGTGGGCATACATGAGCCCAACTACAAAGGCCATTATGCCATCTATGTTCTCCACAGCGACAAATGTGGCCAGTTCCAAGGCATTGAAGTGGAGGAGAATTTTAAGAAAGAGCACGTAGTAGAAGAGGAAATCAGAATCCAGAAAGGAGCCCACATCGAACCATTTACAGGTGCCAACACAGCCATAGGCACCCTTTTCCTCCGGTTTTCCTCACATGAGGAAATGATGGATTTGATGAAGAGAAGAAAGGAGTGGATTCGGATAGTATCTGTCTGATGGATTTTCGATTAAAATTTGTATAGATTATATGGACGCAAAAAAGAGAACAACCCAATTGGATTTGGACTTGGAAAAACAAGTAACAGGTTTTCGTATTCCCAAAAACCATTGGGTTATCAATTGGATAGAAAGAAAACTACTCGAAAAAGGATGG
>CACXDY010000084.1 GCA_902766505.1 uncultured Prevotellaceae bacterium | reverse complement strand
TGAAGAACCACAGTGGCCGCGACAGCGTACGTGTGTTCCGTCCTGCAGATGCAGATGAGACCACAGTTTGCTGGGCAATGGCCATGGAGAACATGGACACCCCCACCGCTTTGGTATTCTCCCGTCAAAACATTGCCAAGCTTCCTGCCGGCAACGACTATGAGCAGGCCCGCCGTGGTGCCTATGTTGTAGCAGGCAGCGATGCCGACTACGACATCATCCTTCTGGCCAGCGGTAGCGAGGTATCCACTTTGGTAGCAGGTGCAGAGCTTCTCCGCAAGGACGGTGTCCGCGTACGTATCGTGAGCGCTCCCTCCGAGGGACTGTTCCGCTCGCAGAGCAAGGAGTATCAGGAGAGTGTTCTTCCCAAGGGCGCCAAGGTCTTCGGTATGACCGCCGGTCTTCCTGTAACCTTGGAAGGTCTTGCCGGTGCCAATGGCCGTGTATTCGGTATGCCAAGCTTCGGTTTCTCAGCTCCCTACAAGGTGCTTGACGAGAAGTTAGGCTTCACCGGAGAAAATGTTTACAATCAGGTAAAGGCATTCTTGGCTGAATAATATGGATGTGAAGATAGTAGGCATAGCCAGCGACCATGCTGGCTATGCTCTTAAACAATTTGTGAAGAAATACCTCGACGAAAACGGTTACGAGTGGAAAGACTATGGCACATACACCGTGTCATCGTGTGACTACTCCGACTTCGGTCATGCCTTGGCCGAAGGCATCGAGAAAGGCGAGGTATATCCCGGCATTGCCATCTGCGGTAGCGGTGAGGGCATCAACATGACGCTCAACAAGCACCAATCCATCCGCGCTGGTCTCTGCTGGATACCCGAGATTGCTCATCTCATCCGCCAGCACAACGACGCCAACGTACTTGTCATGCCCGGCCGTTTCATTGATGAGACCACAGCAGGTCTGATTATGGACGAGTTTTTTGCCACAGAGTTTGAAGGCGGCCGTCATCAGGCCCGTATTGACAAGATACCACTACCCTCCACCACCTAACCTACTAAACACAAGTGGGGGTGCGCCAAGATATTTTGGCACACCCCCACTTTTTTATGCTCTTCTTATTCTGTTTGAGACAAAATGATATTAACTATCATCATCACGTCGGTCACGTCTATACGCCGGTCTCCATTGATGTCTGCATTGGCCGTATCCAACAACGTTCCTTCGCTTTCGCTGGAAAGGATATAGTTGACTACAGCCATTACATCCGTCACATTGGTCACCCCGTCGTGATTGACGTCACCACCTGTAAACTCATTCACCTTCAACACAAAACGGGCATCGGGCAAGTCGATACTTACCCCATCGGGTGAACTCATGATGATACTACTTACCAATCCGTCGTAAACATCGGGCGTCAAGGACTCATCAGCTTCAAGCGTGAGTGTCACAATCGGTCCCTCACTACCAGTGATGATGGCATTGCTCATCGAGAAACACAATAGCCGGTAACCGTCATTCTCTTGCAGGTGGATGCCCACATCTACCTCACCTTCGCTGTAGCGGTCGCTGAGTTCATAGGAATATCTCCGTCCATCCATGGCCAGCGTGACACCATAAGGAAGATAAACATCAAACTGATAGCCATTGAAGACTTTCTCGCCATTGGAGAGACTGATAACCAATTTTGAGGTCCGGCCTGGAAGGATTTCCCCTGCTTCTGCCGTCATAGTAACCGTTTTCTCACCAAAGACAAAGTATCCATCCTTCCAACAAAAGAGGCCATCAGTAGACTGGACACCGAAGTCGAAGTCTTCGGGCGCACTGATTTCGCAAGGTTGAATCACAGAACCAACCCCTTGACAGGCATTGTCCGCCAAATTATTAGCCGACTTTGGTATGACCAGTTTCTTCAACGAGGAGCACCCTTTCAAGAAATCTTCTGTATTGGCTTCCTCCGCAAAGGTGAAACTGCTCAAGTCTACGCTCTCCAATGCCGTACATCCTTCCATCATCTTTCTCATGTCGGTGATGTCAAAGGTATCCCATCCACTGAAATCCAACGATTTAAGACTGACACAATTTTGGAACATCATCCTGATGCTCTTCGTCATGGAAAGGTCGATGCCTTTTAGGTTGACCTCTCTCAAGTTGGTGCATCCCATCATCATGGCCGTCATGCTGGAAACACTGGAAGTATTCATGCTGCTCAAATCCAAAGACTCCAGGCTGGAGCACTCCCTGAACATACAGTACATGGTGGTAACCTCCGAAGTATTGAGATACGACAACCCTTGAATATCAGTCAGATTGACCATGCCCGAAAACCATTGGTAGTTTGACGTCGGCCGTGCGATGTCGAACGAGGAGTCGAAAATCACCTTCTCCACTTCATTAGCATAGGAAATCCATTCAGGAGAAGAAGCCCCCTCATTCAGTTCAAAAACCATACCCTCGCGGTTTTCTTTCCCATCATCGTAGAAGAAAGTCAATGTTTTTCCATCGACAGACAACTGGGCATAGGCTACTGGTCTATCCAAGGAGAACACCCCACCCCGCCATTCAAACAAGCCTTCGGTACTGACATCAATATCAAAGACATCCTCCAATTCTCTGGGCTGACTGCCGTCTCCATCGTCCGATTCCGGGAATTGCATGTCGGAAATCAATGTCAATGAACAAGGGACATCACTGCTTCCCACTCCGCGGAAAGCATCGTGCCCTACCTTCAAGTCGCAAGAGGTATCCAGTTTCAATTCCATTACCACCAACTTATCACAATCAGCAAAAGCCTCAGCATTGATATGGCAATGTCCGACGATGTCTCCGTAGTCGTTGTAAACGCTTCCAAAAAATTTCAGGGTACTAAGATTGGCACATCCCCGGAAAGCCCCGTCTTGGATACAGGCGAATCCATCCAGCACTACCGAGGTAAGTCCGGTACACCCCTCGAAAGCACTCTCTCCGATGAATGACTCAAACTCAGGCCAGTATTCATCTTGATAATAGTCTCCTCCCCGAACCTCGATTGACTTCAGTTGGGTACACCCTGCGAAAGCCTCCTTACCGATATAAGCGACCTCCCTTGATTTCACCTCATCATCGATAAAGAAGCCGATATACGTGCCTTCAATTCTGATAGACTCCAAATCTGTACAGTTTTTGAAAGCCCTCTCCCCGATGCCAATCACACCCACTGTTTCACCAAAGCTGTATTCCTCGGGCAGTTCAACTCCTTGTTCAATGATTTTTTCCCTTAACACCTCACCGGGAATGAACACATCCCCAGAATAGCTGTTATAGTTCTCATCCTCATAAGTGACTTCCAGTCCCTGTCCCAAAGTGGAAATATTGTAGTAAATACCATCGATTTCCAAATCATAGGCATAGACGTCAGCAGCCACGAAAGCAAGTATGAGTACAATCAAATTCATCTTTTTCATAGCCAATCAATCACAAATGTTATTTACAATCACAAAGATAGTGGAATCAGCGGATAATTCAAAACAAATCAGTTGTTTTTTTGTCGTTAAGTCATTTTTTCCTTTTTCCATATTCTTCTCTTTTCATTTTTAGTCTTCAGAATCCCATTCTACAGGCTGGGCATACAATGTGAAAATGAAATCCAGGCCGATGCCTGGATTTCATTCTTATGTTTCAACTTACTTGTGACTACCGAAAGAGCGGTGGTTCTGAACGGTCGTGTTATTTCCATTTGAGGGGTTGTTGGTCTGACTATTACCGAATTGCCTTTTAGGTGTATCCGGTTTTTTGCCATTATTCTGTCCGTTATTATTATTTTTATTGTTCTTGTTATAATTTCCGTTGTTCTTGTTGTTGTTCTTGTTCTTTTTATCATTATTGTTATTAGCGAAGTATTTATAATCCTTCTTTCCTCCACCTTTGTAGTATTTGTAATTGTTGGGAACAGGTTGGTACATTTTGTTGCGGTTGTTATATTTTGCATACACCTTGTAACCGACTTTCCCATTGGTCCACTCCAGCGGGTTATAGAAGTAAGGAGTAGCATGGTATGCTCTGTACTGGTTGGCCGTGAGCACATAGCGCATGTTGGTGTCGCGGATTTTCCAATAACTGCCAGAGATGTCAGCCTTCTTGTTCACCGCCATGATGTAGTCGAGATTAATCTCAAAGACAGCTTCGTATTGGCTGCTGGAGAGTTTGAGTTCATAGGCCATTTTATCTGAAAGGAACAGTGCCTCTTTGTTGGCCTTCTTGTATGTCATTGCTGAGGCAGAGATGGCTATCGTCATCATCATTGCCATAAACATCATCTTTTTCATAACTATTCTTTTTTAAAGATTCGACTTTGTTTGTATCTCTGCTGCAAAGATAGCATGGATAATCGTCACGTACATCAGGTATCATCCTATTTCCATGAAGGTTTTTCCCTACAATTGTATAGGATTTTTCCCTTATCAAGTCTAATGACAATATTCAAAAAATAAATGGTACAATCGAGAAATAAATTAAGTTGACAAATAAAGGAAAAAAGAGTAAATTTGCATCGCACAACTATCGGTGTGTTTTTATACTGTCATTCCATAACATTATTATCAATCAATAACACCAAAATGAAAAAACAATTAGCAATCTGCTTACTCCTTGCCATGGGCAGCGCAACTAGTTGGGCCCAGGGCCTGAAGGATGCCTATCAAGACTACTTCATGATAGGAGTCGCTGTCAACCAGCGCAACGTGACCAACGCAGAACAGATGGAACTTATCAAGAAGGAGTTCAACAGCATCACCTGTGAGAACGACATGAAACCTGAGCCCACAGAGCCTCAGGAGGGTCAGTTCAATTGGGACAATGCCGACCGTATTGCCAATTTCTGCCGTGCCAACGGTATCAAGCTCCGTGGACACTGTCTGATGTGGCATTCTCAGATAGGTCGTTGGATGACCTCCGACAATCCCACCAAAGAAGTCTTCTATCAGCGTATGAAGAACCATATCCAAGCCGTTGTGAGCCGTTACAAAGACGTGGTCTATTGCTGGGATGTTGTGAATGAAGCCATGACAGACGACAAGAATGCCGAGGACCCCTACCGCCAGTCCGTCATGTACAAGCTGTGTGGCGACGAGTTCATCGCCAAGGCATTCCAGTTTGCCCGTGAGGCCGACCCCAATGCCCTGCTTTTCTACAACGACTACAACGAGTGCGATCCTGTGAAGAGCAAGCGCATCTACAACATGGTGAAGAAGATGAAAGATGCCGGTGTTCCTATCGATGGTATCGGCATGCAGGGTCACTACAACATCTATGGTCCCACCGTTCAGGAGATTGACGATGCCATCAACCTCTATAAGACCATTGTGAAGCACATCCATGTGACAGAACTTGACATCCGTGTGAACGAGGAGATGGGCGGCCAGCTGAGGTTCAGCACCGAAGGTGTAGCCGTGAGCGACTCTATCAAGCAGCATCTTGCCGACCAGTATGCCCGTGTGTTCGGTGTGTTCCGCAACCACAAGGACGTGATAGACTGTGTCACCTTCTGGAATCTCAGCGACCGTGACTCTTGGTTGGGTGCCCGCAACTATCCACTTCCCTTCGATGAAAATTATCAGCCCAAGATGGCCTACGACTACATCAAGAACATGAAGTCTCCCGCTTGGGATTTGCCGAAGCGTCCTGCCCGTCCTGCCCGTCCACAAGGTCCCGGCCAAGGCGGTCGCCGTGGTGGTTTTGGCGGTTTTGGTCAGATGCGCCCGCCATTCAATCCCAACCTTGCCTTCCCTGAGGTAGAAGGTATCAAGGAAGATTTTGTTCCCTCCGAAATGAACCAGCCCGGTCAGCAGTATCCACAAGTCAACTCACAGGGCTATGCACGTTTCCGTATCGAAGCTCCCGATGCCAAGGAAGTAACTGTCAGCTTAGGGCTTGGTGGCGCCCGCGGTGGTACCAAGTTGCATAAGACCTATGATGGTTCTTGGGTAGGCACGACCGAAGGTCCAATGGACGAGGGTTTCCACTATTACCACATCTCCGTC
>CACXDY010000083.1 GCA_902766505.1 uncultured Prevotellaceae bacterium | reverse complement strand
CCAGCCCCGCCCCTGCGAGGGGTGGGGAGCCCTTGGCGCGGCATTATGGCCGTTTTTGATAGAATGAACACGAAGAGGGTGTGCCATTCTATTTTGACACACCCTCTTGTTTCTTTAGAGAAATCATGGTTTTAAGCGAATGGTTTGGCGTGGATGCACCGTAGGTTTTTCTCCAACTGCGCAGTACTGCTGGCACCCACCAAAACGGAGGTGACCCCTTGTTGATGGAGAATCCAGGCAAGGGCCATCTCTGCCAATGTCTCACCCCGTTCTTCGGCTTGACGGTTGAGTTCCTGCAAATGGGAAAGCAATTCAGGTGTCAGTGTCTCACTGTTGAGCGAGGTACCTCTTGACATGCGGGAGTCGCTGGGAATGCCATTGAGATAACGGTCTGTCAGCAATCCTTGTGCCAAGGGGGAGAAAGAGATGAAGCCGATGCCGTGTTCACGGCAGAAATCGAGGATTCCCTCTTCTTGGGGCTTTCGGTCGAGAAGATTGAGTTTGTCCTGGAAAATGAGCAGGGGCACATCCCGCTGTCTCAGATATTCCTCAGCTGTTTTCAGTGCTTCCAACGGCCAGCGTGAAATACCGATATACAGGGCTTTTCCCATACGGACGATATCGACCAATGCCTGGAGAGTTTCCTCCAAAGGTGTTTCGGGGTCAAAGCGGTGGCTGTAGAATAAGTCCACGTAGTCAAGGTTCATGCGGCGTAAACTCTGGTCAAGACTGGCCATGAGATATTTTCTGGAACCCCAGTTGCCATAAGGTCCTTCCCACATGTCATAGCCTGCCTTTGAACTGATGAACAGTTCGTCGCGGTAGGGGGCGAAGTCCTCACGCATCAGTCTTCCCATCGTTTCCTCTGCCGTTCCGTAGGGTGGGCCGTAGTTGTTGGCCAGGTCGAAATGAGTGATGCCGTGGTCGAATGCGTAGTGTGTGATTTCGCGGCTCCGCTGATAGGGGTCCACGTCGCCGAAATTGTGCCAGAATCCCAAGGATACTTTAGGCAGCAACACTCCACTCCGTCCGCAGCGCTGATACATGATGTCTGCCTGGTCGTAGCGGTGGGGTGATGCGATGTAGGATTGCTTGATGTTCATGACAGGAGAATATTATGAGGTGGTATTTGATTGAGTGGAATTGATGAGTTGGAGAAGTCTTTCTACCGCTTGTTCCTCGGGAATGTTTTTCTCCACACATTGCTTGCGGTGGTAGAGGGAAACTTTGCCTGGTCCGGCACCTACATAGCCGAAGTCGGCATCAGCCATCTCTCCAGGACCATTGACGATACAGCCCATAATGCCTATCTTCAGGCCTTTCATGTGCCGGGTAGCCTCCTTGATTTTGGCTATGGTTGATTGCAGGTCATACAGCGTACGGCCACATCCCGGACAACTGATATATTCTGTCTTGCTGGTGCGGAGTCTTGCGGCTTGAAGGATGCCGAGAGCGGTTTCTGCAATGTCGGTGCTGGGAATGTCGCCTTCGTTTGCAAGCCACAAGCCATCGGTCAGTCCGTCAATCATCAACGCGCCCATATCTGCGGCGGCCTCTATCTGCAACAGACTTTTTTCTTGAAGGCTATGAGCATATCCCACGAAATGGACGACGGGGTTGGATAGTCCCTCGGCAGCCAATTGATGCACCAAAGCCCGGTGTTCACCTGTGGTGTTTTTGTTCCGGCTGACACAGATGACCACTATCTCGGGATGCTTCCTCAGGCAGGCCAGGTATTCCTCTGTCCCAACGCCATATTGCAGGATGAGGAATTTCATGGGCGATTTCACTTGTCCTATCAGGGGCATGGCTGTATGTGGGAACAGTGGATAGGTGAAAGGGGTGCCGTCGTATTGGTCGAAATCCACGATATATCTCTTGTCGGCACCGGCATCGGAAGGGATGTCCTGACCGGAATAGACGTAATCGGGACGGATATCTCCTTGATAGTTGTCATAGTTGTTGTCGGTGGTGATGACCACAGGAACATGATTGCCACCTATCTGTTCTATGGATTGGGTGACCCGCCTTTCTGGTGAGAGAAAGTTGAACTTCTCGTAAGGTTGGGCATTGATAGGTTCGTGTCCTTGATGCTGTGTGATATAGTCCACCAAATGACGGGCTACGGGTATTTCCCGCTCAGGTTCTTCGCTGAGAGAGACACGGACGGTATCACCGATGCCATCGGCCAGCAGGGCACCGATACCCACGGCACTCTTGATACGTCCGTCCTCGCCTTCTCCAGCTTCGGTGACACCAAGATGAAGTGGGTAATGCATGTCTTCCTTCTCCATCTGTGCCACCAACAGACGCATGGAGCGAACCATCACCACGGTATTGGATGCTTTGATGGAGATGACCACATTCTGGAATTTTTCCCGCTGGCAAATTCTCAGAAATTCCATACAACTCTCCACAATACCTTCGGGGGTATCGCCATAACGCGACATGATGCGGTCGGAAAGGGAACCGTGGTTGACACCGATTCGGAGGGCGGTATGGTGTTCACGGCAGATATCCAGCAAGGGGAGCAGGCGGTTTTCTATTTTCTTGATTTCCTGCTCGTATTCTTCATCGGTATAGACTAATTGCCGGAAGGTGCGGGCTGGGTCGACATAGTTGCCGGGATTGATGCGTACCTTCTCTGTATTACATGCAGCCACATCGGCCACACGGGCATTGAAATGTACATCAGCCACCAGGGGGGTGGTGATACCCTCTGAGCGGAGCCCCTCGCGGATAAGACGCATGTTCTCGGCTTCGCGAACACCCTGTGTGGTGAATCTCACATATTCTCCACCAGCCTCAATGATACGCCGTGCCTGGGCGACACACCCTTCCGTGTCATTGGTGGAAACCGTGGCCATCGACTGGACCCTGATGGGATAGTTGGAACCCAGCGGGGTATCGCCAATCTCCACATCGATGGTCTGTCGTCTGTGGTAATTGAACAGGTCGGTCATATCAGTTGGTCTTGAATTTGTAGTCACGGATGGCTGCCAACTGTTCGTTGGCTTTCACGATTTTCTCACCCAAGCGGTTTTTGTAGTTTTCCACCCGTGCGGCCACTGCTTCATCGCTCAAGGCAATGATTTGTGCCGCCAGAATAGCGGCATTCATGGCTCCATTGACACCGACGGTGGCCACGGGGATGCCGGGAGGCATCTGGATGATGCTCAGCATGGCGTCAAGACCATCCAGCATTCCCTTGATGGGAACACCAATCACCGGTATGGTGGTGGAGGCAGCGATGACACCGGGGAGAGCGGCTGCCATCCCTGCGGCTGCGATGATGACCTTTATGCCTTTTGAACGGGCTTCACGCGCGAATTTCTCTACGGCTTCGGGAGTCCGGTGTGCTGAGAGAGCATTCACTTCGAAAGGAATTTCCATTTCTTCGAGCAGCGACATGGCTTTTTCCATGACGGGCAGGTCGCTTGTGCTGCCCATGATGATGCTTATGATAGGTTTCATATATTTAGATGTATAAGATGGATATCATTGAACAGGCTATGCCCACAAAAAAACCGGCAATCACTTGCGACAGGGTGTGTTGCCGCAGGATGATGCGCGAGGTGCCTACCATGCCGGCTACCAGGAGGATGATGCACAGCCACCAAATGGGGTTGAAGGCGAAAATCTCTGCAAAAGCCAATACCGCTCCTGTCACACCACCGATGGCTGCGGTATGGGTGGATATTTTCCACCATTTGTTGATGATGGCACACACAACTTGTATCATGAGTGATGCCATGACGATGCAGCCGATGGAGTAGGGGATATGGCGGATAGTGAGAATATAGTAGCAAAGCAGGTAACAGGCGATGGAAATGATGTAGGGCACCATGCGCTTTTCCTTGGCAGACAATTCGGCGATGGCCCAACCATTCCACCGGCGGTAAATCCTGATGAGAGTCGTGGGCAACAATATGGTAAGGGTGATGACGATGCAGAAAATATAGAGTTTGGCGAACCAGGGCAACAGACTCAGATAGCTGAAGATGAACAATGCTATCAGACCAACTACCGGAAGGTAGAACGGGGAGAAGATGGCACTGAGAATCTTCGCTGCAAGGATGATGTTCTTTTCTTTCATTGTCTTCTCAGGCTTGATTTCGGGATTTTCATTTGCTCACGGTATTTCACAATGGTGCGGCGCTTGGTTTGGAAACCACGTTTACGCATCTCGTCCTCCAGTTGCTTGTCGGTGAGAGGATGACTCTTGTCCTCGCCATCGATGATTTCCTTCAGCGTGTTCTTGATTTTCCGGGTGGACACCTCGTCGCCGTCATTATCATATCTGTCGCTGAAGAAGAAACGAAGCCGGAAGATGCCCCACCGTGTTTCTGCATATTTTTCATTGGTGACCCTGGAGATGGTGGAGATGTCGAGACCTGTATCGGCGGCCACATCTTTCAGTGCCATAGGCCGGAGGTCCGACTCGTCGCCGTCGAGAAAGAACCGTTTTTGCCGGCGTATGATGGCCGACATGGTCTTGGCCAGGGTAATTTGTCTTTGCTCCAAGGCGTCAATCAGCATTTTTGCTCCATCGATATCTTTGCGTAGCATGGGCAAAGCCTCACGGTCACGATGCGACAGGTTTTTCAGGTTGTTGATGGTTTCCATATAGGCTTCTGACACTTCCAGCGAGGGAAGGTGCCCTCTACGCAGACTGAAGGTAACCTCTCCGTCGTCTGTCGTCTCGATGATGAAGTCTGGGGTAATTTGGTGGATGCTGATTCCCTGCAGTTCTCCAAGCGAAGCCCCTGGTTTGGGATTTAGTTTTCTGACTTCCGACCTCACAGCCTCCTTCTGCTCATCACTCAAATGAAGTGACTGCTGCAATTTTTTCCAGTGGTTTTTCAGCAAGTCGTCGAAATAGTTGGTGATGATGCGGTTGAGGGTGTCTTTCATCCATCCTTCTCCGCGACGGTCTACCTGCAACTTCAGGCATTGCTGAAGGTTCTGTGCACCAACACCAGGAGGGTCGAATTCCTGCAGACGTGAGAGCACCTCACCAATTTCCTCGGGAGAGGCATCAAAATTATGATAGATGGCCATCTCATCGCTGATGTCAATGACGTCCTTGCGCAGTAGTCCGTCATTGTCGAGAGAACCTATGAGATATTCCATGATATGCCGTTGGCGTTCGGTGAGTTCTGTTTCACCCATCTGTTCCTTCAGTTTGTCATAGAATGACATGCTGTCCGAGGGGTCTTGACGGGGAGGCTGCTCCGGCATAGGTATCCGGTCATCATCATTGGCACCATAGTCATCATGGGTAATAGCAGATTCCTGAATATCCTGATTGTCAGCGGGTTCACCTTCCCAATCCTGATTGTCGTCGACTTTTACCTCAAGGGCTGGATTGTCGATAAGTTGCTGGTTCACATATTCGGTCAGTTGATCGATGGGTTTCTCTATCATCTGCCCGATGAGCAGTTGCAGGGGAGTGAGACGTTGACGCTGTACTTGGCGTGCTCCTTGTCGTAAGGACTGTTTGGCCATATTTATTTAAAATATTCGTTGAGTTGTGCGGCAAAGGCAGCCAAGTTGCTTGGGTCATCATTGCCATACCGGTTCCAAATGGTCCGGCATGGTGTGAGCAACTTGCTTTCTTCCGTGTGGCGTTTTTTGAGGTATGGGTCACATTGCTGGTAGGTAAGCATGACATCAGCGATGGTTTCCGGTGTTGTACCAATGGTTTTGGAGAGTGAGATAATTTCGGGTGTCTCCGGCACCATGGTCGAGGGGGTAAGTCTGAAATACAGGTCAAGAATCATGACCAGCATCACGGGTGTGAGCGCCGGGTCTTCTGCTAAAGGCCGGAAATCCGTTTCCCACGACTCGTTGACTTCCACTCCTTCATAGAACGTGTCTGCATGATTGAAACCATGCATATTTCTAAGCATATTTACCCCTTTCGTCAGTCTTTTGGGACTTTGGGAATAGGTATTCCACAACCTCTCAATGCGTGGGGTGTCGAGCCGGCGAAGTCTGAACATCTTGCGGTAGAGGTATTGGGGCGGGATATGCAATTCAAGAGCAAGATTCACCATTTCGCGGGAATATAGTGGTTTTACTCCTACGGGACGTTTCAGATAAATTTGCATCAGCATCAGCCAATACTCATCTTTCCACCTGGATTTCATCGGCTATCGTTCTTTTATTGGATAAATATGACTTACAAATATAATACCAAAAAAGAGGAGTTGTGACTTTTGTTAACTTTTTTTAAATTACAGCACGATTTCCAACAATTCCGAGAAGTCATTGATGATGTAGGTGGCTCCTGATTCCACCATTTCCTCACGGCTTCCATTGCCATAGGTTACTCCCACTGTGCGGCAACCGGCATTGCGACCCATGAGGATGTCAAACCGGGTATCTCCCACCACGAGGGCTTCCTCGGCCGTGAATCCTGTCTTCTCGAGGGTTTTCAATACCATTTCGGGGTGTGGCTTGGCATGCACGATATCATCGCAACTCATGACCAACGATATGTATTTTCCAAGATTCATGTTGTGGATGAACTCCATCAGCGAGGGAGTGGCACGGCTGCTGGCTATGGTGAGGGTGATGCCTTGCTCATGGAGTTTCTGCAAGGTGCTGGCCACATGGTCAAACATCGGTACCATGCCTGGTACATTGTCCTCATCGAAAATCCTGCGATAGGTGTCGGTGCATAAATCTCCCATCTCGGAACTCATGTCAATCAGGTCGGTGAAAGTCTGTTTCAAGGGCAGTCCTATCATGGCCTTGCACTGTTGCCGTGTGCGTGGCGGCAGTCCCAATTCAGCGATGGTCTTCTGCATGGTGTTGACTATCAGTGTCTGTGTGTCGCCGATCGTGCCGTCGAAGTCGAGGATGACAATTTTTATGATGGGTTGGGTCATGGTAAGGGAATCGTTATGTTCATGTCTTCGTTTTTCTTTTCTCCTGCAATCCTGTCCATTTCGGGAAGCGTGACGGAGGGTAATACCACGGCAATGGTTTTGGCTCTGGCATAGTTCTCGTCCATAAACATCAATCCATTGAATGGATTGTCCTTGCCCCAGGAATTCTTGCAGATATAGTATTTCTTTCCTTGATTGTCATGGGCGATGCCTATCATCTCCATGCAGTGGTCATCAGTGGTCTGTTTGTAGTCGAACCCTTGCTGACGGTCTTCCTGGGTCACTTTCCCTTGCTTTTTGTCCAAAGTGGCCTTTCCCTCTTTGAAAAGGAAACCTGGTTCGCTGATATCGCCTTCCCAACATACGGGATGACCTGTGCGCAGAGAATGGTCGATATAATTCATCATGGAATCAAGGGGAACGTTGAGAAAAGAGTCGTGATAACGGTTGTCGGGAACTTCAAGGACAAAACGATGGCCGAAGGGGTGATGTGTGAAACTGGTCAATGCGGTGTATTCTCCTTTGGAAAAGAGACTGTGGGCAAATTCCAGAGGAGTGTATTCACTGCCCAGCATAAACACCCAGGTGGGTACGGGGCCGAGGGCGTCGTCAAGCACCTGGTTGATGCTGTTTTCCAAGGATGTTATTCCTTTGGGGTGGGCGTGATGGCTTTTTGCTATGCGCTGGATTTGTAGGGGCAAACTTTTCAAATCCACGTTCTCCGGCATTCGATAGGACGTATAGGGCATGGCTCCGTGAAGGGTGAGGAGCGAGAGGGTCATGGTCATCATACCCCGGGTGGTGATGGGGGCATCACCTTGTGCGTAGAGTCTGGAAGCCTCATCTGCCAGGAGGTGACGTGTCAAGTATGCCGCCGACAAATCCAGAGAATCTCCACTCATGATGTGTTCGGTCTCTATGGTTGCCAGCATGGCGTAAATCCAACAAAGGTCGCTGTTGCCTTGGTTTTTCACCGGTGTGGTGCGCAGCAGCACCTCTGTGTGCATTTCGAGCGGATTGCCCGCGGAATGTGGCGGGTCCTTTTTTGTGCACGACAAGAGGATGGCGATACAAAAGATGACAATAACGGAGCGTCTCATAGGGATGCAAAAATAGTCATTATAATTCTTTCCTCAAAATTCTCTATAGGGAAAATCCCCTCAACATTAGGAATAATCCCCTGAGGGTTTAGGGTGTTTCCTTTTGTGAGGTCTTGCTTTTTCACGAACTTTGCAGTGTAAGAAATCAAAACAGGTATTCAATCAATAAAAAACATACGATTATGAAGAAGATGATGTTTGTGGCAATGCTGATGACGATAGCCATCTCTGCCAGCGCAATGACATACGGCGAGGCACGCAACGAGGCTCTTTTCCTCTCCGATAAAATGGCCTATGAACTCAATCTGAGTGAGGCACAGTATGAGCGGGTCTATCAGATCAATCTCGATTATCTCATGCGGCTCAATCACCGGGGAGATGTGGCTGGACCATGGCTGGACCGCCGTAATGCCGACCTTAGAATGGTGCTTTCAGCCCGTCAGTTCGACCGGTTCATGTCTCTGACATATTTCTATCGCCCGGTATCTTGGCATGCAGGAGCTTGGAGATTCCATATCTATGACCGTTATGCCGACAGAGGCAGATACTACCGTCCGGTTCCCGGCCGTCTGGCTATCCACGACAGACGTCATCATGCACCTGCTCCACGGATGCACCGTCCGGCACCTCATGGCAATCGTCATGCTCATCCGCATCGCAGATAAGCTGATGGAAAGCCGTCCATATATAAACAGCACAGGTAGGGAAACGTCCCTACCTGTTTTTGTGCTATGGCTGTTTTAAAACCTCTAATGCCTTGACCACGATGTCATTGGTCTCATTCATGATCTGGTAGTATTCGTTCATATCCCATAAGTCGCGGGCTACCAGAGCCTTGAGTTGGTTGGTGAGATAAGGCAGAGTGGTTTGCAGTTCTTTCTCATCACTTGGCTTGATGTCAGCCTCCTCCCCTCGTTTGATGATATCGTCGATGAAACTCTGTGGTATTTGATATTCCGCCTGGAAAGTTTCAAAGTTGGCGTATTTCTTCTTCAATTTCTTGCGGTTGGCATCAATGTATTTCAAGTTGGCATTGATGATAATGCTTTTGGCGGAAAGCTGACGATGGTATTTGGTGTATTTCGTGGTATCAAGAGGTACGAAATAGTCGGGCATGATGCCGCCACCGCCATAGACTGTCCTGCCTTTTCGGAGGGTTTGGAATTTCAGGGAATCAGCAAAATGAATACTGTCGGCACTCGTCAACTCACCATTTTTCAGTCGGTTGTCAATATCCTTGGCATAGTCTTTATTGCTGCCTTTGGTATAGGGCTTCTGAATGCAACGGCCAGAGGGAGTATAATAGTGGGCGATGGTCAGACGTATCATCGAACCGTCGGCAAACTCCACAGGACGCTGTACCAGACCTTTTCCGAATGACCGGCGGCCGACAATGATTCCCCTGTCCTGGTCCTGGAAAGCCCCTGCCATGATTTCTGCGGCTGAGGCACTGAACTCATTGACAAGCACCAATACCCGTCCTTTGAACGGATTGGTTCCTCCGTCAGAGAAATAGTCGCGGCGCGGAGCACGTCTGCCTTCGGTGTAGACAATCATGTCTCCTTTCTCCAAAAACTCATTGATGAGAAAGACGGCAGCCTGAAGATAGCCTCCGCCATTGTCCTGCAGGTCGATAATCAGGTTGTCAATACCTTGGTTGTTGAGTTTCTTGAGGGCTGTCATGAACTCATCATAGGTAGTGGCCCCGAAGTTGCCAATGCGGATATATCCTGTCCGGGGACGTATCATATAGGAGGCATCGATGGAATAGACGGGAATCTTGTCGCGCACAACGGTGAAAGGCAATTCTCCTTTGATGCCGAGACGGACAATTTTGAGATGTGCCTGTGTCCCTTTGGGACCACGCAGCCGGCGCATGATTTCTTCTTTCGACATCTTTACGCCTGCGATGGCTGTATCATTGACAGCAACGATACGGTCGCCGGGGAGGATGCCCACTTTTTCCGAGGGGCCGTTGCTGATGGTCTGGATGACCACCAGGGTATCCTCCATCATATTGAACTGCACGCCAATACCCTCAAAACTTCCCTCAAGGGATTCTGTCATGGATTTTACTTCCTTGGCTGTAGAGTAAGTGGAATGAGGGTCAAGTTTTTCCAACATGCCCCGGATGGCATCTTCCACCAGTTTATTTTCGTCCACACTGTCGACGTAGAGATTGGTGATGGCCTTCTCGGCAACAAAGAGTTTGCTTTGCGGATTGTTTTCACCATACCGCAACTGGGCCTCAGCATCCAGTCCTATGAACAGGATGAGGAGGATGGAAAGAAATGTCTTCTTCATTATACTGTTTCTTCTTCGGGTACGTCTTCTTCCACCACGAGGTTGTTGATAATGAAATTCTGTCGCTCGATGGTGTTTTTGCCCATATAGTATTCAAGCAGCTGTTGTACTTGGTCGTTTTTATGCAAGGTCACTTGCTCAAGCCGCATGTCGGGCCCGATAAAGTGGACAAACTCATCTGGTGAGATTTCGCCAAGTCCCTTGAATCGAGTGATTTCCGGGTCGGGACCAAGGTCGCTGATGGCGCGTTGGCGCTCTTCGTCATTGTAGCAGTATCGGGTCACATAGTCACTCTTCCGTTCGCCCGGCATCCGTTTCTGGTCGCTCTCCAGCACCACTTGTTTGTTCTTGATCTTTGTACGGCGTGCCCGCACGCGGAATAGTGGAGTCTGGAGGACATAGACATGGCCTTTCTTGATGAGGTCGGGGAAGAATTGCAGGAAGAAGGTGATGATGAGCAGGCGGATATGCATACCGTCGACATCGGCATCCGTGGCGACAATGACCTTGTTGTAACGGAGGGTGTCGAGGCCATCCTCAATATCCAGGGCTGCCTGCAGCAGGTTGAACTCTTCGTTCTCATAGACCACCTTTTTTGTGAGGCCATAGGTGTTGAGCGGTTTGCCTCTTAACGAGAAAACGGCTTGGGTGTTGACATCACGGCTCTTGGTGATGCTGCCGCTGGCGGAGTCTCCCTCTGTGATAAAGATGCAGCTCTCTTCCTTGCGGTTGTTCTTGGTGTCGCTGTAATGAATGCGGCAGTCGCGTAACTTGCGGTTGTGCAAGTTGGCTTTCTTGGCTCTTTCCCTGGCTATTTTGGTCACTCCCGCCATGGCTTTCCGTTCTTTCTCGCTCTCTGCGATTTTCTGGAGCATCGTCTCTGCCACATCAGTATTCTTGTGGAGGAAATTGTCTACTTCCTGTTTGATGAAGTCACCCACGTACTTGTTCACCGAGACACCGTCAGGACTCATGGTGAGCGAACCCAGTTTGATTTTGGTCTGGCTCTCAAACATAGGCTCCTCGATGTTTACGGCAATGGCGGCCACCAGACCGTTGCGGATATCGGTATATTCAAATCCCTTGCCGGAGAACTCCTTGATGGTTTTGGCTATATGCTCTTTGAAGGCACTCTGGTGTGTACCGCCTTGGGTGGTGTGCTGACCATTGACGAAGGAATGGTATTCCTCGCCGTATTGGTTGGTATGGGTGAAGGCAATCTCAATATCCTCGCCCTTCATGTGGATGATGGGATAGATGCCGGGACTGGTCATGGTGTCGTTGAGGAGGTCTTCCAACCCGTTGCGGCTCAATATGCGGCGGCCATTATACATGATGGTCAGTCCCGTGTTGAGATAGGTATAGTTGCGGAGCATGTTCTCCACGATATCATCGTGGAAACGGTAGTTTTTAAACATGGTGTTGTCGGGCTCAAACCGGATGTAGGTGCCTGTCTCGTCGTCTGTGGCAGTGGTTGTGTCGCTTGTGATAACACCCAACTCAAAGGTGGCTGTGCGCACCTGTCCCTCGCGGTAGGAGCGTACCTCGAAATGGCTGCTGAGGGCATTCACAGCCTTCACACCTACACCATTGAGTCCTACACTCTTCTTGAAAGCCTTTGAGTCATATTTTCCGCCGGTATTGAGCACACTTACGGCCTCTATCAGTTTTCCCTGGGGAATACCCCGTCCGTAATCACGTACTCTGACGCGGAGGTTGTCTTCAATATCGATTTCTATCCGTTTGCCCGCATTCATCTTGAATTCATCGATGGAGTTGTCGATGACTTCCTTGAGGAGTACATAGATACCATCCTCGGGCAGGGAACCGTCACCCAGTCTTCCAATATACATACCTGGCCTTGTGCGGATATGCTGAATGCCGGTGAGGGTGATGATGTTCTCGTCTGTATATTCTGTTTGATTATCTGTTACGTTGAATAAATTGTTGTCTTCTTGCATTCCAATCTTTCATTTATTTTTCGTATGTTATTTGGGAGAGTCGATGGCTTTTCTGAAACACCGGCGGCGTTTGTGGAGTTCGGTATGGAAGATTTCCCATTGACTTTGGACATTGACATTGGTTTCCATCTCCACATTGGTCTCGCCCCATTCGAAGCCACAGGCTATATAACGTGGTATGAGGTCGGAGAACAGCAGGGCATTGGCGCCTTTTTTGCGGTATTCAGGCAGAATGCCCACCAGATACAAATCCACGATGTTGGTCTTGTGGAATTTGATGGCTCTGAGCAGATGCCACCAGCCAAAAGGAAACAGACGTCCTTTATGGCATTTCTGAAGTGCCTTGGTGAGAGAGGGCAGGGTGAGGCCCACGCCCACTATCTTGTGTGGTTCAAAGTTCCAGTCTTCGATGATGGTGAACAGATTGAGGTCGGCCATGGGCATATAGGCATCCACATACTGCTTGATTTGCCGCGGGGTCAGTTCGGAGTAGGAGTAGAGGTCCTTGAAGCATTCATTGATGACTTTGAATACGTTTTGTCCGTATCCCCCTTGATAGACATCTTTTTTGGTGAGTTTCTTCACATGCAGATTGTAGCGGCGCTCTATCATGCTGGCTATCTTGGCATACCTTTCGGGCACTTCTTTGGGTATGAACACCTTGAACTCCACATAGTCATTGTCCTTCTCGAAACCACCAAGTTGCTGGATATGCTCCGGATAGTAGGGATAGTTGTAGATGGTGGCCATGGTGCCCAACTGGTCAAACCCCCAAATCAGCATTCCCTCAGGATCCATGTCCGTGAAACCTAAAGGACCCACGATTTCGTTCATTCCCTTGCTCCGGCCGTAGTCTTCTACGGCTTTGAACAGGGCCTTTGACACCTCAATATCATCAATGAAATCTATCCAGCCGAAACGAACGCATTGACGGTTCCATTTCTCGTTTGCCTTGTGGTTGATGATGGCAGCCACACGACCAACAATCTTGCCGTCTTTGTAGGCAAGATAATACTCTGACTCACAGAACTCGAAAGCAGCGTTTTTGTCTTTGCTGAGCGTACCCATATCATCGCTGAACAACACAGGTGCGTTGTATTCATTGCCTTTGTAAAGGTCGTAATGAAATTCTATAAACCTTTTGAGGTCTTTGCGTGTCTCTACTTTTTTGATAGTGATGGCCGACATACTCTTGTGTGATTAATATACATCCGCCAAAATTACGCAAAAAAGCTGATATGGCCAAATTTATGGTGTTTTTTTAGTTTTTGAAACAAACGAAAATGACATGTTGCCGATTGCATAGTGTGGATGCCAGCAGATAAATGTCGCCGCCGTCGGAGAGCTTCAGTTGGTGTTTGAGTTGTTGGGCTGTCAACGGGAAATTTCTCACGGAGATATTGGCTTTTGTGATGCCGTGGAGACTTTCCCGCAGCACTTTCTTGTTCATGGTGGTGACTTTCTCTACTCTCAGTTGCCTTCCGGGAAAATCCTTGATGGGTAGAGTGGAGACGAAAAGATGGCTGTTAGGTGCCAGTGCCTTGATGCCGTATTGTTGTGTGATGGCTGCGAAACAGCCCGCTTTCATGATTGCCGCATTCGGCTCGTATATCCATGCTGCCTGCATGGCTTCATCGGGTGTGGCGATGCCGACAGAGTCATGGGTGGTTTGGGCAACGGCCATGAATAGTTGTTGGTCGTTCGCACAGAACAGTTGGATGGGCTTGTCCGTGGTTTGGGCGGAAAGCACCAGCAACAGTTCCTTGCATTCATTGGCGACAGCCACGATATGGATTTCCCGGACTATTTGTCCTGCTGTCCGTTGTATGCTGTCAACGGCTTGATGCCAGTCGAGCATGGGCGACAGTTTGAGGAGCATGAAGTCGGCCTTTTCCATCAGTTGTGGCAGAATGGGAAGAATGTCGGGGGTGCAGTCGCTGATGGCATAGGTGCGGGAACCTGATTTGGAGCGTCTTGCCGGGTCGGCCATCAGCATGGTCACCGATGTCAGTTGGGAAAGGGCTTCCAGGCTGTTGGCTTCGATGACATCGGTATGGTTGAGGCCCAACACGGTGAAATTGTGGCGGGCACATTGGCAGAGTTCGCTTTGCTGCTCAATGTAGGTGGCATGGTCAAAAACGGTTGACAGGAAGGTGAAATCTACCCCGAGCCCTCCGGTCATGTCTGCCATGGAAGTGGTGGATTTGTCCTTGGCATATAGGTTGACAAGCCTTTGTGCCAAGGAGGCCTTATATCGTGCGGTATGCTCGGATGAGCATTGCTCCAAAGCTAAATGTGGGGGGTAGATGATATCATCGCAGGCCGCCCATGACGGAAGTTTGTGGCGGGCTTGCTGCCATCCGGCAATCTGGTGGATAGCGGTAGGCATATCCACCTCCGGATAGCGGCTTGCCTGAAGAGCCAACTGTCTGACATCGCATTCGCGGTGGCTCAGAATAAACTCCCGTGTTGTGTCGGTCATTTGATGACTTTGTAATTGCGTTTGGCTTCTGCCCGTGAGCAAAGGTTGAAATGCCACCACTCTGTGCGCAGGGGCATGAAACCTCCGGCGGCCATCACCTCGCGCAACAGTTTGCGGTTGGATTGTGCCTCTGCGGTCATGCGTTTGTTTTTGACCAGGAGGTCTTCTTTGTCGATATGAGAGAGGTCGCCCATGAAATCCACGGTTGCTCCCATCGGGATGGTATCACCGTTGAGCGTGCAGATGGAGATGTCCACAGCCATGCCGTAATTGTGCATGCCGCCACCCCGTGCCGGATTGCTCACGTAGAAGTATTTGGGCGTGTTTTTCACCACATCCCACATCTTTTGTTGGATGCTCATGGGGCGTGTGGCGTCAAAAATTATCAGACTCAGTTCGGGGCGGAGTTCTTTGAGTCGTTTCTGGGCTTTCAGCAAGGCTTGGGCGGCTTTTGGATGCAGGTATCCCTCACGCAGGTCGTCGTAGAGTATGCGTCCTGTGAAATTGTCGGGTCTGGAATACATCAGACTGACATGGATGGTGCTGTCGAGTTGCTGCACATTGACCATACCCTGCCGTTCCATGGATAATGCGGTGGCACTCAATGGCTTTTTTTGTGTGGGTGCAGGGGTTTGTGATGTTGTTTTCTGGATAGTATCCTCACTAACTGTCGTCAGTGGTTCAACTGTGTTGTTGTTGGTTTTCGGGTTGGCGCAAGCCATGATAAGCAGCCCGAGGAGGAGAATGTTTCTCGTAATGGCCATGTTTTCTTTGATTGAGGGATGAATACAAAACCCACCTCTCCGTATGACGGCAGGGGTGGGTTGTATGATGATTGACAGTGAGTT
>CACXDY010000082.1 GCA_902766505.1 uncultured Prevotellaceae bacterium | reverse complement strand
GTAATGGAAGATGGTCTCGGAGAGTGAATTCGTCTTTCACCCGGACAACGGGATAGGTCTTAATCCTTGTTGTAATGGAAGATGGTCTCGGAGAGCAAAAAATATAATTATCTAATATTCAGCTATTTCAATCAAAAAACCTTCAATAACCTTATCAAAACCATCAAAAAAGACCCCTGTTTTTTCGGCGTGCAAAGGTAGCTATTTAATTTTATATGGCAAAGAGCAATTTTGTTAAAAAACAATAAAAGAAATTCAGAAGAAAAGAGTGCTTTTACTATGAGTTATGATGTCAAGATTTATAGAATGGCCTATGACTTTCATGCTTTTGATTAAGTCAGAAGAAACAGGGCAAATGATGATGCTATCATGATTATCGTAGAGCGACTGTACCTCTGCAAGGTCATTTTTGATGGTTTCATATTTGTCCATGTCAAGATCTGCAAGGAAAATGGACTTCTGAATGCGGTGACATCCCATACGCTCTAGGTATTTAACCACGTTGTATCTAACCTTGTTGCTTTCTATGTCATACATTACAAAGAATAGCATGTTGCCCTCTATTATTCTTTTTTTGTTAGCAATCCCGAGAATGAATTCAATTCTTTCTTCCAATGACGGAAGGTTGTCTATATCACCTATTGTCCTGTTAATAGGTGGCGAGTTTTCCAATCCTGAGGTTTTTAGTTTCCTGAGGATTTCCAAGTAAGACAGTGCCGTTTTCTTTGCCATAGATTGTCAATTGTTCATTGTGTATCAATGAATTGCTGGATGAGTTGAGCACAAATATCATTGAGTTCCAAATTGGTACCACATCTTGGTGACTTGACAACCGTAAATCCCCTCTTTCCGTAGAAAAGATTGACCTCTGCTTCCTTCAGTCCCATTTTGATTCTGATTTTCTTGCCGTATTGAATACTTATAATCTCCTTGACAAGGAGACCGGTTGCCTCTATATATTCTTTCAAGTCATCCATGATTACCGACAACTGTTCAGGAACGAAAACGGGGAGTTTTTCTTTAGCAACAATTGACTTGGCGTTTAACTGTTGCTTGATTCTTTCCATTGCTTCGCGGTCGGGATCATGATTAGTACCTTTGTTCTCTTCCCGAATTTGTCGATTGGATTTCTTGTCGTCTTTGTCTTGCTGGATTTTCATGTCAAAGACATCTACAGGACTTGACAAATCAAGGTATTCATTGATGTCTATAGATTCACTGTTGGGATTGTAGTATGCCTCAGGGTCAATGCTGACAAAGCATGCTCTTGTGGCATCAGACGTACGCTGGTCAACGACTTGTTCCAAATGATGGAAAAGGGAAAAACGACGGAGGAATTCCTTGTAGAAGATAGCATAGACTCCTGCATCATAACATCTTTCCTTCAGCTTGAACATTACCTTAAGACCATCCTCACTTGGAGAAGCGAAGCACATCATCACTCGTTTGTCAGTCTGAATACGTTGACGTATGTCATTGATGCCCAATTCCTTGGTGCTAAGGTGGTCTATATCGATAATGAAGTCCTCAGTATAGGCAAAATGTTCCGTGCGACGGTAAGGAGGGTTAAAAATGCCACAAACCACGTATGGCAAGGTACGTTTTTGAGCAGAATAAGCTTTAGGGTCTATCTGATAGATAACCCTAAGCTGCCTAATCCTTGCTTCAATCTGCTGCTTGGGATGTATGAGGCTATGGAAGAAATAATCCTCTTGCACCTTCTGCAATGGGTCGGCTGCAGACTGAATATTTGTTCCGTACATGATCATACGTCGAATCTTTTTAGTTTCTGTGCCAGGTTTTGAACATAGAGTGTGAGGTGTGTCATTCGTGAGCGTGTCACCCCACCTTTGGTGATGGTTTCCTCCATATAGTCGTTAAGCGACTGGATGAGCACTCTCCTACCCAATCCCTCCAGCCAATAGGTGCCATCCTCACGCATGGAATAGAATTCGTCGGTGATAGTGTTCTGGGACAGCAAGGTATATACCACATAGTCAACCCAGATACGATAGAGTTCAATGATGTCGTAAACCAGGACAGGACGATTGTAATCATCTCGGTGGAGGACGCCGATGTAAGGGTCAATACCAGCCTTGATGAGTGCACCTTCAATCTTGCCATACAACACGCCATAGCCATAGTTAAGAAAGGCATTGGTCACATCCAAGGCAGGGTGTTGGCTACGCTGCACGAAGCGAAACTCCTCAGGCAAAAACTCGTTCATGGTGTTGAAGTAGATGCGAGACGCTTGACCCTCCCACCCTCTCAGGGTAGGTGCAACATCGTTCACCACCTCGCCTTCCAACACTCTCACTTTGTTTCGATAGTCCTCTATCCTGTTAATGCTTTTCTGCACCAGCTCGCTTTGTTCGCTTCGCTCTGTCTGGAGCAAAAGCATCAGAGCCTGCTGGTTTTCCATCTTCTGAAGTATCACTTCCTTGATCCAGACAAGGGCATCGTGGGTAAACGTAAAATTGAGCTGTCCTTTACGAATAGTAGAAATAGAGCCATAACGCGGACTCCATATCCTACCGATGGGGCTTCCGCCACGATCCATGAATATGACTTCTATCTCCCGTTCCACAGCCAGCATCACCGCGTCACTGGATATTTGAGCGCCACGGCTAATCTGGATGGACTTGATGCCGTCGGCTGGTATGCGCTGCCGTCCATCCTTGGAGGTGATAACAAAACCTTCGTTGTCACGGTTGAGTGAAACACCATAGG
The DNA here is from genome assembly GCA_902766505.1 of uncultured Prevotellaceae bacterium. GTDB lineage: Bacteria > Bacteroidota > Bacteroidia > Bacteroidales > Bacteroidaceae > Prevotella. The sequence goes on along the minus strand of CACXDY010000082.1, from coordinate 227 downwards.
TATTGAGGATAAGTTCCATATTCTTTAGTCCTTAATTAGTACTCGCGGAATCTCACAAACTGAAACGATGAGATTTTCTGTCCATCGGGTGTTTCCTGTGCTATCCGCTCAGATGTGGATGCAACACATCCAAAGCCTCTTTCCTTAAGTCGTGACACAATGGAATAAGTGAATGTCATTTCTCCCATGACATGAATAATCGCAGTTGCATTCTTGGTTTTCTCTTC
>CACXDY010000081.1 GCA_902766505.1 uncultured Prevotellaceae bacterium | reverse complement strand
CCAGTTTTTCCTCTTTCTGCTTTTGCTCCTCATTGAGCATACGGTCATAAGAGTTGAGACGCGCCTTACCCTTGGCATGTCGGGCTTTGGGAGCCATGCGCACCCATTCGAGTTCACGTTCCAGCGTTTTGCGACGCTTCGAGGCCGTTTTCTCCTCCTGCGCCATACGTAGGGTTTTCTGCTCCAGCCAAGAAGAATAATTCCCCTTCCAGGGAATGCCCTCTCCCCTATCGAGTTCAAGAATCCACTCCGCCACATCATCGAGGAAATACCGGTCGTGGGTGACAGCGATGACAGTTCCCTCATATTGCTGCAAATGCTGCTCCAGCCAGTCTATCGACTCTGCATCCAAGTGGTTGGTAGGCTCATCCAGCAAGAGCACATCAGGTTTTTGCAACAGCAGTCGACAAAGGGCAACACGACGCCGCTCTCCACCCGAGAGATGCTCGACACTGCTGTCGCCATCAGGACAATTGAGCGCAGCCATTGCACGTTCCAGTTTGGAGTCCATGTTCCAGGCATCCGTGGCATCGATGACATCCTGCAACTCAGCCTGCCGGCTCATCAACTTATCCATCTTGTCGGGGTCTTCGTAGTATTCGGGCAGCCCGAACTTCTCGTTGATGGCGTCGTATTCTTGAAGGGCATCATAGACATGCTGCACACCTTCCATGACGTTCTCCTTCACGGTCTTTGAGGCATCCAATGGCGGGTCCTGCGGCAAATAGCCGACGGTATAGCCAGGACTCCACACCACATGGCCCTGGTACTGCTGGTCGAGCCCGGCGATGATTTTCATCAGTGTGGACTTACCGGCACCATTCAGTCCGATGATACCGATTTTTGCCCCATAGAAGAAACTGAGGTAGATGTTTTTGAGCACTTGTTTCTGGTTCTGCTGGATGGTCTTGCTCACCCCTACCATCGAGAAGATTACTTTTTTGTCGTCGACTGTTGCCATGATGTATATGCTAATATTTTGTGATTCGTTTAGGGTCAATCATTGAGGGTTACTGCTCATATTCTGTGGGGTCGGGAATGCCTGCCTCCTGCAAGGCTTCCTTACGTTCGATGCAGGTGCCACATTTGCCACAGTGTTTCTCTCCACCTTTATAGCATGACCACGTCTCAGCGTAATCGAGGCCAAGTGCCTTTCCCTTTCTTGCTATGTCAGCCTTGGAGATATCCGTATAGGGAGCCTTGATGACCACATTTTCATAAGTGCCATTACTCATCGCCTGCGACATGGCCCGGATAAACGAAGCCCTGCAATCAGGATAGATGGCATGGTCGCCGGAATGGTTGGCTATCATGACCTGATGAAGTCCTCTGCTTTCCGCCAGTCCACAGGCGATGGCAAGCATAATGCCGTTGCGGAAGGGCACGACGGTCGATTTCATGTTATCCGTGTCGTAAGAACCTTCTGGAATGGCATCAGCCCCTTCCAGCAATGAGGAATGAAAATACTGGTGGATGAAATCCAACGGAATAATCAGATGGGGAATGCCCAACAGCCCGCAATGGAGTTTTGCGAAAGCGATTTCGTTGGCGGCATGGTTGCTGCCATAGTCGAATGTAACAGCCAAAGCGATATCTTCCTGGTATTCATAAAGGAGTGTGATAGAGTCCATTCCTCCTGAAACCACTATGAGCGCGTCTTTCTTCATAAATCTTGATTTTTAAATGAATCAGCAAGTCTAATTTGCAAATGATGCTACAAATATAGTGAAAGCCAAAGACAATGCAAAAAGAATTGCAGGATTTTTCCTTTCATAGCGTGAGGAAATGGCCACAACAACCGGGTTTCGAGGATGCAAAACAAAAAGTCGGGGTGTGTCACTACGCAAACGAAAAAAGAGGGGACACCTGTTTGGGCATCCCCTCTTTGATGGGTTATGCAGAGTGATTACTTCACAAGCACTTTCTGGGTTCTAACCACACCGTTGGCATAGGTCTGGCGCACGATGTTCACACCTTTGGTGAGACCCATCTGGCGGGCACCTCCCAAGGTGAAGATTTCGGTGCGGACCACCTCGCCGGCGGGAAGGAGGGCGGGAACGATGCCGTCGAGGGCCGACTCATCATACTGGGCGGAGTACTCGCCGTGGTTCATCACATATACGTCGTAGACCTGACCGCTTGACTTGGCTGCCGTGTGGAGGATACGTACATACACCTCGTCTGTACCCTCGTAACTGGTGAACGTACGCTTCCAGTTGCGCTTCGTCAACGAGTAGTTCACATCGGCCAACTTCGTCCACTCCTCGCCATTGGCGGAAACCTCCACCTGCATGGTCGGAATCTCACCGTCGTTGCCGTTGCCGGCATAGATGACCACATCGAATGGGGCCTGGTAGCGCTCCGTGGTCTCAAGGCTGGCGTTGAAAGGACCATCGGAAGGCTGCTTGCCGAAGGTCAGCGCATTGGCTGTGATGCCCTGCTGGTCGTTGACGCCAATCACGTCCTCGGCACTGTCGGGGTTACGCATGCTTCCGTCGCCGATGTTGTAGCCTATGTTGAGGCTTTCCCATACCATCACCTGACCGCGGGACTTGATTATCCAACCGCCGGCAGCATAGGTCTCAGGAGCCTTCACATTGTAGATGATGGAATCCTGACCCTCAGAGCCTACAACGACCTCCTTGACAGACTCGTAGTCGTAGTATTCGCCTGCGGTCTTACCCCAGGTGAAGAAGTAGTTGGCATTGATGATGTTGCCGTTCTCGTCGGTCTGCTGACCCTTGCCCTTCCAGTCGTCGGCATTGGCATCGAAGTGGGCAAGCACATCCCAGCGCACGTTGGTGTTGTTGACACCGTCGAT
>CACXDY010000080.1 GCA_902766505.1 uncultured Prevotellaceae bacterium | reverse complement strand
TGGTGGAGTGGACAAGGGTAACGACTATTCCGAACTCTATGAGTTGGTGAAAGAAAAATGTGTCGGATTGGTATTCCTTGGAGTCGATAACAAGAAACTGCATGAGGCGTTTGCACAGTTCGACATTCCTAAGGCCGACGTGCAGTCGATGAAGGACTGCGTGGATGCGTGCTATAAAATGGCGAAGCCAGGCGACTGTGTCCTACTCAGCCCATGCTGTGCAAGTTTCGACCTCTTCAAGAACATGGAGGACAGAGGCGAACAGTTCAAACAGTGTGTGAAGAACCTTTAATAGCGTCAGAAGAACTACTACATTACAATTGCGTTAATTACAGAATAAATAGAAACACCTTCAATTCGTTGTGTCATGGGAAAGAAAATCAGCGATTTTTTCAAGTTGAATATCATTAAGGGAGATATCGGTCTGTGGATGATATACTTCCTGCTTTGCATGATTTCTATAGTCACCATTTACAGTGCTTCCAGCAGACTTACGTTTACATCAGGAAGGCATTGGGTACCTCTCATGTCGCAAATCGGATATCTCATTGTCGGATTTATGCTGGCTGTCATCGTCAGCAAGATACCGTGTAAGTATTTCAAACTGATACCGATTGTGGGAATCCCCATTGTCGCTGTACTACTGTTGTATGCCTTCTTTATGAAGAGCGACCTCAACGAGTCACACAACGCGCACAGATGGATCTCTTTGTTTGGAATTAATTTCCAACCGTCAGAGATAGCCAAAACGATGCTCATTCTGGCTGTTGCAGTCATACTGTCAAAACTTCAGAAAGAAGAGAAGGTAAATACGAAAAAAGGAACGAAAATGATGGTCAGGGCAACGAAGGGAGGACGGACAAAAGCGTTCACCTGGGTGCTCTTGCTCTCATTTATCATCTGCGGACTTATCGTACCCGAGAACTTCTCAACGGCCATGATGCTGTTTCTCGTCATTTTCATTATGATGTTCATTGGAAATGTACCAAGGGACTTGCTGTGGAAAACTATCGGTGGACTCTTCCTCGTGTCGGCTGTCTTTTTGGCTGTGCTGCTTCTCACGCCGGAGAAGACCCTGGGAAAGATGAAGCGAATGCTTACGTGGAAACACAGAATCGAGATGGCTGTCGGTATCATGGATGTCGACAAGGAGAGCCAGGAGTATAAGGACAAGACATGGCAGGCGAATATGTCGAAAGTGGCGATTGCTTCATCCGGAATCACCGGTGTGGGAGTGGGAAACTCTGTGTCAAGGGATTTCCTGCCACATGCCGAGTCTGATTTCATCTATTCCATCATTATTGAAGAGATGGGAGTTGCGGGTGCCATCGTTGTCATGCTCCTATATGTCATGCTGATTATAAGGGTAGGAAGGGTGGCGCAGAAATGTGATAGGTTCTTCCCGGCCTTCCTCGTCATAGGGCTGGGACTGATGATGGTTATTCAGGCGCTGGTCAATATGGCTGTGGCAGTCGGACTTATGCCTGTGACCGGACAGACGTTGCCCCTCATCAGTCATGGTGGTACATCCATCATCATCATGAGTATGAACTTTGGTATGATTCTCAGTATAAGCAGATATGCCAATAAGGATAAAGATGAAAAGAAGACTGCAACCCGGGAAGTCAGACATCCGGCTGTCGTCGAGACCAATGAGGTTTACAGTTCTGTAGGTATGGTGTAATGGCTGGAATGAGCCCTAAATTGATGGATTGCGGGTCTAAAGTCTTTATATTTGAATTTCATAACGCTTTTCTCATCATTTTTTCGTAAATTTGCAAGTTAATTCAAACACAAACTAACCAGCAATATGAAAGGAAAAAATATTAAGGTTATCGTTAGCGGAGGTGGTACCGGAGGACACATATTCCCGGCCATCTCTATTGCGAATGCAGTGAAGGCTCAGCATCCCGATGCCGAAATTCTCTTTGTCGGTGCACAGGGAAGGATGGAGATGCAGAGGGTTCCCGATGCAGGATATAAGATCATCGGCTTGCCGATTCAGGGTTTCAGCCGGAAGAATCCGTTTAAAAACATTGTAGTATTATATAAAATCTGGAAAAGTCAGAGGCTTGCGAAGAAGATTATAAAGGAGTTTGAACCTGACGTGGCCGTTGGAGTCGGTGGATATGCCAGTGGACCACTGCTCAATCAGGCGGCTAAGATGGGAGTGCCTACGCTTATCCAGGAGCAGAACTCTTATGCCGGAGTCACAAACAAACTGCTTGCGAAGAAAGCAAAGAGAATCTGTGTGGCATACGAGGGTATGGAACGCTTCTTCCCGAAAGATAAAATCATTATGACGGGGAATCCGGTAAGGCAGAACTTGGTCGACATCAAACTCTCAAAAGAGGAGGCGGCAAAGGCCATGGGCCTCGACCCCGATAAGAAGACCATCTTGGTTATCGGTGGCAGCCTCGGAGCAAGAACCGTCAACGAGAGCATACTCCAACATGTTGAGGATATCAGAAAAGCCACCGACGTGCAGGTTTATTGGCAGCACGGCAAATTCTACAGCGAGGAGATAAAGGCGGCTCTGGCTAAAATCGATAAGGTGGATAATCTCATAGCCTCGGAGTTCATTAAGGAAATGGATAAGGCTTATGCGGCGGCCGACCTCGTCATCTCCAGAGCCGGAGCAAGTTCCATCTCTGAGATTTGTCTGCTCCACAAACCGTCGATTCTCGTGCCTTCGCCAAATGTGGCAGAAGACCATCAGACGAAGAACGCCATGGCGCTGTCGAATAAGGCTGCGGCCATACTCGTTAAAGACGCTGATGCAAGAGACACCCTCGTTGATGTGGCACTCAAGACC
>CACXDY010000079.1 GCA_902766505.1 uncultured Prevotellaceae bacterium | reverse complement strand
TGATAACACTTGATTTTTAGACTCTTTTTTATAATTTTGCAAATTGTAGAACTATTTAAAAGCCTATAAGAGAGAGGGATGGATTGAAGCACTTAACTGCGACAGATTTGGAAGCGCTTCCCGCTTTTTGCCGCACCAAAGAGTAATTGTCGCAACAACTCCATTTTTTTGCTTTTAAAGGAGATGACGTAGTCATCGTGATTGCTTATTTTTGCAACGATATTGTGAACTTATTGAGGTTTTTCTGACAAATGATAAAAAAAGCGAAAGGCAAGCACCATCCATATACAAGACCATGTATCTGGATTGCACAGCAGACACTCCATTTTCCCTTGCTCGGAGAGAGTGGTGATTTGAAAACGACCATCAACACTCAGGAGTTTGCTGAAAATGATGGCCGCTCCAATGAATGGAATGGTTTCGACCAGGATGACCAAAACACTGCGTCGAATATCTGGGATGACAAATAAAAGAAATAAATAAATCAATCAAGATGAGAATAGTTGTTGTACGGAACAGATTGTTCATGGCACTGGCACTTTTGATAAGTGTCACGTTGCAGACCATGGCCGACTCCCGTTCGGGGTCAAGCGGTGGAGTGCAGTGGAGTGCGGAATTTAGTAAGACTTTCGAGAACAATGTCGACCACAGTTATGAATGGTGGACTGGCGAGGGCTTTGGCACGGCAGTCAACCGCATCTGCACTGTGGAGATTACCAATAATGGCCAGTGCTCCACCGAATACCCAGGCTTTGACATCAAACTCGGCGTGGGTACGGAACATTTGAAAGGTATGGAGTATCAGAAGACGGAAATCGAATTCTTCCTGGTGAAGCCCGACGGGTCTATGGCCAAGGTAGCAAGTGGCAACATCACGAGTACAGAGGCTAATTGCTACAAACTTGAGAACACCAATACCACTTACGGGTTCATTTCTCATCCCCAGTTGTGGCGCACGGGGTCGAGCGTGACGAATTACGGGCACAAGATTGGCGCACGTATCACGCTCGGCAAGAAGTATGGTGAGGAAGGTTTCAATCGTCTTCTTGTAAAAGGTTACAGCCGGTACTATAAAGACCCTACTGCACGTGCCGAAGTATGGATGAACGTGCATTTCGCGTATTACATCAACGTGAATCCGCCATCCTTCAATGTGGTACCAGAACCAGAGTATGAATTTACCGGTCCAACAGAATTGACGCTCACGTTCAACCACGACGCCCTCCCTCGCATCAACAGCAACCAGTTTGTGAATTCCTCCGAGAGTACCCGCCTCGGAATTCGCCACTGCGGTATCGAGAGCAATGTCATCAGCACCAACTGCAAGATATATGTGGAGGTCAAGGAAAGCGGCAAATGGAGAACTCTTTACAACCAAGAAGAAACCTTTGAAGGCTATGATCCCAAGAAGGTGAAACTGGAGGTGCCTGCCGGCAAGCCCATCCGTTTGGGTATCTACAGGTCGACGACCAACACTTTGAAAATGAAGACGGCCTATTTACGCGACAACAACTGGAGTACACAAAACGCAACTGTTCAACAGACATCGGATAGGGAATATTTCGAAAAGGCGTTCGAATATAACCCACTCTCTGAAATCAAGACCAGTTTCAACCAAGTCTCGGGCAAGGTGCTCATCGCTTGGAACAAGGACATATCTTACCCCATCAACTTCAGGTGCCATGTCTATCGCACCCTGCTCTATGACAATGGCTCCTACGCCGGAAATCGTGAAGAACTGGGAACCACGAAATCGAATACCTTCGAGGACTCCGAGGACCGTGGTATGATATGGGGACGCAAGTACCGCTATGAAGTGGTGCTCCTCGCCGATGAATGGGTAGACAACGGGTACAAGGTCCCCACCGACCCGCAGCCACTCTCCGACTGCATCTTCGGTGAGAGCATCGTCAACACCACGCCCGACATCGACATCCATCTCACTCAGGACATGGAGGAGAAGGAGAAAATCAAACTCACCTGGAATTTCAGCAATCTTCCCCAAAAGGAAAATGACCTCACTTTCCGAGTACACCGTATTGAATCAGACGGAAAAACAACGACAGACTATGGCAGCGTGAGTGCGCGCCGCAAGGACGGCAAAGCCACCTTCACCGATGACAAGCCAGCCGGCAACTGTGATGTCTACAAATACTTTGTGCAACTCGATGTTATCGACAACTCGCTGCATTATCTCAGCGACACCATCACTGCGCGCATCACCGCCAGCACAACCATTACCAACCTCGACGTCTCTAAGGGAAACAACAACGAAGGCGTGCGTGTCGCTTGGAAGGTCAACCAGGTGGGCACCAACCCCACTTTATATCAAGTGAAGCGCCGCTTTATCGGTTCCACCGAATGGATAGTCGTATACACCACACAGGGTACCGAACCGGAATACATCTTCCTCGACACCAATACCGAGACAGGACGTTATTATGAGTACTGTGTAGAGGCCTATGGCAGCAACTGCGAAGACACTGAAAAGCCACTGCTCACCGACAGCCGTATTGAACCGGGATTCGGCAACGGCACAGGTACCATCTCCGGGCGGGTGCTGTTTGGCACCGGCACAGCCGTGAGCAATGTGAAGGTAAACCTTCTGCGCAGTGATGACGAACAAAACGGTCAAACCCATACTTTTGCAAGGGAAATTCTGGAAGCAGGCAATCCTATCGTATGGAAGACTTCCGTCAACAACGTGCGTGAGGTGATGGGTGCCTCCAAGGACTGGTCTGTTCAGATGTGGGTGAGGCCCAACGACATACCCAACACCGACAAGGTGTACCTCATGGATATATCCAATGTATTGAGCATCTATTTGGACAAGACCAGCAGTTCGGCATCCGATTATCGGCTCTGCTGGCTCAATTATGAGGGTAATGATGCCAATACCGCCTCTTATTCCCTTGACCTCTCACAAGGCATCCCTGCCAACGAATACAGCCATATCACCATTACCCACAAGAAAGATACCGTCAAGGCCTATGTCAATGGCGAACTGGCCGGGGTGAAGGCTATCGAGCACAAAGACTACGACTCGCAGTTTGACACCTATACCAATGACTTGGCCGTGACTTTCGGACACCAGAACTTCACCGGCTGCATGGACGAGGTACGCCTGTGGAATGTTGTCCTTCCCGATAAGGAAGTGGCCAACAACTTCGGGCGCATGTTAGGTGGTCGTGAGGATGGTCTCAAACTCTACTGGCCCTTCGATGAGGGACTCGACGAATATGCTTTCGATGTATCGCGCACCAGTGGTGTTGCCAACAGCAACCATCCCGACGTGCGTGGTACAAAGTCGACGGTCATCACTCCTTCGAGCAATCAACTTGGCCTTTACGGCATGACTAATGACAAAGGTGAATACATCATCCGAGGCATCCCCTTCGTCGGCAGCGGAACAGGCTATACCGTACTGCCTGAACTGGGTGTGCATGAGTTCTCACCCAGTACTCGAACCGGCTTCATCAGTTCCAGTTCACTATCGCTCAACAACTATGACTTCACGGATATTTCCAGTTTCACGGTGAAAGGAACGGTGTATTACGAAGGAACCGATGTGCCTGTTGACAGTGTACAGTTCTCCGTAGATGGCACACCCTGCATGGCCGACGGAGAAATAATATACACCAATGCCAATGGCGAGTACACCATCAGCGTACCTATCGGTTACCACTACATCACAGCCTCGCGCGGCGGTCACACCTTCATAGCCAACGGCCGCTATCCACAGGAAAAAGGTTCCACCTTTGAGTTCCGTACCGACCAGACCATCAATTTCACGGACAACACGCTCGTACATTTCGGTGGTCGTCTCACCGGCGGAGCCAAGGAAGGTACTCAGCCCCTCGGCTACGGTCTGAGCAAGAATACCATCGGTCAGGCCACTATCCAACTCGAATCCCTCGACTTCCCTCAGTGCCGTCTCAACGTGGTAGAGCGTAAAAATGGTCTGGTGACAGAAATTGTGAACAACAGTGAAAACCTGCCCGTGGAGTCGGAGTCAGGACTTGTGAACAGCCTCTCGTGGCGCGCCGGCGGTGATGACAACGCCGTGAAGACTATCTACATCAAGACAGACCCGAAGACAGGTGAGTTCAGTGCTATGCTGCCCCCGCTGCGCTATCGTGTCAGCAGTTTAAATTTTGAGCACAATCCTGAATTGGACAACGCCTCAGTATTCCAGAACCTCAATGCCGTCGACTTAACCAAAGTGTATGAACATGTAAAACCCGATACCCTTTGGGATGAAAGCCATACCTCTTACCAGCCTCTGTTCAAGTGCCACAAGACGATGAGGCTCACTTACCGGTCTCCGGTGGAGTTTGAGGTCTATCAGATTGGCGCTGCATCTAAGAATTTCTTTGGCTCCGACAGTTTGACAGTCAGAGTCACTGGCGAAGATGATGTCCGTGTTGCTGTGGCTGAGGTGAAAAATGAAGACACGGTGAACTATCTTTATGGGTACCCCATCTTCGAACAGGATGAGCAATATGAGTTCAAGATAAGGGCCTTTGAGAAATACATGAACTATGATGAAGATGAGGAAGGCAGCAGGTATGAGTCCGCTTTGTCTGACTCCATCGTCACCATAGACAATGAAATGGGTGATCAAGTGTTGATTGCCAAGGAAAAATATGAAAGCGGAAACCTCAAGCTCAACATGGGTGATATTGTGCATTTGAAAGCGAATCAACTGAAACTTGACTCAAAGGGCAGTGTCACCTACAAGTGGCGTGCTTGCTTCCCCAATCTCACGGCCCCCTATACGCGTACGATGAACATCTTCACCAACATCAACAAGACTGTTTATGGATGGAGAAAAGACAATTTTGAAGGTGTTGTGGTCGGTGCCATCCCGACAGGCAACAATTTCGTGACTCAGGGACCTGATAAAGTTGCCATGGTGCTGCGCGACCCTCCAGGAGCCAATTCTTCCTCCTCATGGCAGAGGGACACGATCACTGTCAACTCCCGTGACTCCCTCAAATTTGCCGGTACGACCGATGGTATTTCGTGGAAATTCGCTTCAGGCATGGAGACCTCCATCTATATGGGTGTAGGTGTTATGAGCAAAGCAACGGAAGCTAAAGCACAGTATCATGATGAGATAGGAACAGAAGCAACGTTGGAGGCTATTTTCGGTGGCGGATATTCATACACCATTACCACTTCTGAGAAAGTTTCCACAAACAGCAGCAACAGTTACGTCGGTTCAGAAGGAGACGTCTTCATAGGCTTTTCGAAGAACTATCTCTTCGGAGGTGCGATGATTGTGGGTCTGTTAAAGCAGACGGACGGTTCCTATGTTTTGGGCATGGATAAAGGCATGAGTGTCAACGACAAATTCAACACGTTCTTCCGTTATACCCAGAAATATATCGAAAAGACTCAGTTGCCCAACCTCCGCAAGTTGCGTAACCAATGCCTCACCTATGTGAGCGATGCTTCCCTGATACCGGCTACCGCGGACCGTCCCACCTACTACACCACCCTCAAGGAAGATGATCCAAGATATGGTTCGAGCAACTGCGACAAGGAAATATGGGGCATTGATGCTTCGAGTGCCGCCTATTCAGACGAGGGTCCGAGTTATGTCTTCCGTCATCCCGACAATTATGTAGGTGTGGATTCCGTGGGTTTCTACAACAACTCTATCCAAAACTGGATTAATTGTCTGAAAGCCAATGAGGAGGACAAGGTAAAAGCCTTCAACGACCCCGAAGCCTTGGAGAAGAACTACTCTTGGGACCGTGGTACCACGGAAACTTTCACTTCATCCACCTCCAACAAGTATTGGGAATATTCTGGCGAGAACTTGGCACTTAAATATTTTGCCAAACTGGAATATGGTGCAGAAGCTACGGTTTCATCAGTGAAAACGTATACCTACCAATTGAACCAGTTGGATATTCACATCAGGGGTACCAATAAGATAACCGATAGTCATGAGTATAAAGACGTCTTCTCCTATACGTTGAACGACAACAACCGTAACGCAGCCCTCTCTGTGGATGTGTTCAAGTCACCCAAAGGATGGGGTCCCATCTTCCGCACCCGTGGCGGACAGACCATGTGCCCCTATGAGGGAGAGGAGAAGACCAAATACTACAAGCCGGTAACTACGCTCAACTACGCTACGATGAAGATAGACAATCCCAAGATTTCCATTCCTCAACGGACGATACTTGACGTGCCCTCAGGACAAGAGGCCACCCTTGAGATTGTACTTACCAATGAAAGTGAGACGGCGGAACCCATCTTGTCTCCCGACCTCAAATGCCTGAATGACTCCTCAGGATTGCAGATATTCCTGGATGGAGAGCCCATCACAAGTGGGTTGACTATAGCCATTCCCTATGGAGTGGAAACCAAGAAGATACTAACCATCCGTCAGGCAGACACTTCGATTCTTGACTACAATGATGTCCAACTGGGGCTCATCTCCACGTGCACCTACGGACTCATTTATGACCAGGCGTCCTTCAGCATT
>CACXDY010000078.1 GCA_902766505.1 uncultured Prevotellaceae bacterium | reverse complement strand
CAGCAGCAGAGAAATTCGGTACTATCCGAAACAAGATGACAAAATACGACTACACTCCTGCGGAGCGTCGCAGGATTGGTGAACTGGAAGGTCTCTGTGCCCGCTATATGGTCAGCGGTTTGAAGAACGGAGCCATCAACGGTATTCTGGGAATCGGGAGTGAGATTCGCGGAATACTCGAAAGTTTAGGAATCAGATACTGAGAGCGTTCTGCTACTCCTCGAAATGAATGATATCCATATACCGGCGAATCACCTCAGGTTTGCCGGTATGTTTTCCTTTATCCTCACTTATTTTGCAGGTATCATTATAGAAATCCCATGATTCCGTGATTTTTGCTGCTACCAGTTTAATCACAATGTTCATAGGAGTCACCCCATCAAAGTCATTGGTGAAATGCGTGCCGATACCAAAAGAGGGCAAACAATAATCCTTGGCATACTGATGGATGGCGATGGCCCTGTCGGTATCGAGAGCATTGCTGAAAATCACCTGCTTGGTCTTTGGGTCAATTCCTAAAGAACGGTATTTGTCAACGATTTTTTGCAGTTGCTCATAATTGTCACCGCTGTCGATACGCAAACCTTTAAACAAATTGGCGAAATCCTCGGAGAAATTCAAGCTGAAGACGTGCCATCCCATGCTATCATAGAGGAAAGTACCCAAAGCCCCTCTGAAAGTATGTCTCCAGGCATTCATTGCCATGTGATTGGCCATTTGCGGTCCATACATGGCAGCAATGGCACACACAAATTCGTGGGCCATAGTTCCGACCGGTGTCAGGTCGTATTTCATGGCAAGATAGACGTTGCTTGTACCCACGAACAGGCCAGGATGTTTCTTGGCATTCATGCAGTCCTTCATAGCCCTAACCACCACATCTTCAGCCTCGAACGACGCCCGTCTTCTTGTTCCAAAATCACTATAGGTGCATCCAGCCTCCAACAAGCGTTCAGCCTTATTGTAAGCCTTCTCATAATATTTCTCATAATCAAGCTTACCTGTCTGTCCTGTCATAATATAGAACAGTTCGGAAATGATGGCAAGCAACTTTACCTCCAGCAAGATGGTATTTGCCCAATAGCCTTCAATTTGCAGATGCAGGTGACCTTCATCATCCTGCCACGCTTTCACCCAGTCCTTAGAGTATCTGAATCCTCTGAGATAAGGATAAAACCAATTGGGAATATAGTAGCATTTTCTCTTGAGAAAATCGATTTCCTCTTTTGTGACTGTAACGCTTTCAAGAGTTGCTATCTGTCTTGAAAGTTCATCGGCGAACCCCTCAGGATAAATGGTGTTGTTTCTGTCGACAAAGGTATATTTGACCATTGCCCTGGGATAATTATCAATCACAGCGCAACACATGGAGAGTTTATACAAATCGTCGTCTGTGAAATGGGTGATAATCTGTCGCATAGAAAAAGGCTTTTGATAGGTTAAACATAAAACAAATGCAAATTTAAATGAAAAGTGATAGAAAAGCAAAATAAATCATGGATTTTTCGTAATTTTGCCATAGAAGAAAACCAATAAACTACAGCAATTATGTTAATAGTCAATTCATACGAGGAATTTGCCTCTCACTTAGGCGAGGAATTAGGGCGTTCAGAATGGTTGGAAGTGAATCAAGAGCGAATCAATCTTTTTGCAGATGCCACCCTTGACCATCAATGGATTCATGTGGATGTGGAACGCGCCAAGACAGAAAGTCCCTACCAGAGCACGATAGCCCACGGTTATCTGACCTTGTCACTCCTACCCTATCTTTGGGACCAGGTCATCACCGTCAACAACATCAAAATGCTGGTCAACTATGGTATGGACAATATGCGTTTTGGCCAACCCGTTGTAACAGGCAGCCGTGTCCGCCTTGTAGCCAAACTCCACAACATCCAAGACCTTCGTGGAATATGCAAGGCAGAAGTATCCTTCAAGATAGAGATTGAGGGACAGCGCAAGCCTGCTCTTGAAGGAATCGCTTCTTTCCTTTATTATTTCAAATAGGCGGCAAATATCAGAGCATGCACAAAGTGGTCATCGCCATTGGGAGCAACACCGAAGCCTCCACCTCCATACATCATTGTCTCGAGGTGCTCGAAGGTCTTCTTTATGATTTTCAAAGCACAAGCATCCTGACCACAGCACCCATCGGCATGTCCTCCGGTCCCTTTCTCAACTGTCTGGTCATGGGAACCAGTGAGTTGGAATACGAAGAATTACGTCACCGTCTCCAATACATCGAACATGAGTGTGGCAACCGCAAGTCCTTGCGCCGTAAAGGTATGATTGTCATGGATATTGATATCCTGTGCTATGACAACACCCGTCACCATCATGCCGACTGGAACCGTGAGTATGTGAAGGAACTACTCAAAGAACTACATTTTGATTTTTCCTCTCCAGATGTGAGGGAGAGCAATCATCCTACGAATATACCATCATGAGATACCCATTCCCCATCAAAGCCATCCTGTTGCTGCTGCTTTTAGGTGCAAGCACTTCCATTCAGGGTCAAGATTTTGACACCTATTTCACGGACAACACCCTAAGACTTGACTACATCTTTGCAGGTGACACCAAACATCAAAGCATCTATCTTGACGAACTCCATGTGGAACCGCATTGGTGGGGCAAGCACAAGAGGCTGAATGAAGTACCTGTCCGTGGCAATGGTCAGATTATTCTCCGCAGCCACAAGGACGGCGCCATCATTTACCGCAACAGTTTCTCCACCTTATTCCAAGAATGGCTTACCTATCCAGAGGCCCAGACCACCAGCCGTTCCTTCGAGAATGTCTTCCTTGCTCCGATGCCCAAGGACACCACCGAAGTGACCATTGTCTTATACGACAACCGTCAGGAAGAGATGGCCAAATATACCCACTTGGTTATCCCCAGCGACATACTCATCCGCCACCATGGAACACAAGACATCACCCCATACGAGACACTGCAAACAGCCTCCGACCCACAGCATTGCATCCATATAGCCTATATAGCCGAGGGATATCAAGAGAATGAGATGCCGACATTCATCCAAGACTGCCGGGAAGCCATGGAAGCCCTATTTTCACATGAGCCATTCAAGTCGATGCGCAACCGCTTCCACATAGTGGCTGTCAAATCTCCATCAAAGGACAGTGGAACCAGTTCACCGGGGAAAGGAATCTGGAAGAACACTGCACTCCAGTCACATTTCGACACCTTTTATTCACAACGATACCTGACAACTCTCCATCTCAAAGCCCTTCATGACTGGCTTGCAGGCATCCCGTATGAGCATATCATCGTTTTGGTGAACTCCGACCAATATGGCGGTGGAGGAATACTGAACAGTTATAATCTCACGAGTGCCCACCATGCCAAGACAAAGCCGGTAGT
>CACXDY010000077.1 GCA_902766505.1 uncultured Prevotellaceae bacterium | reverse complement strand
TTCCTCGAATCGCTGCTGGTCAACATAGGGCTGCATGCTGTCCCAGGTGGCTAAGAATTTCCGTGTTTGAAGTACCCCCTCGTGATATTTGTGGCACAACTCGTCCCAGAACGTACGTCCACTGTTCATCTTGTGATTCCATGGCACATGATGGAACCAAGTCAAGTACTTCTCTGGACAGGTGTTGATGTCGTTGTAGAGTTTGCAGAGGTCGGCAGGATATTGCGCCACATTGGCAGAACCCTGTTGGGTGCGGTTGAAACCTAAGCCCTCGGCATCGGCCTTATGGTAATAAGGAGGTGTCCAGTCAGGTCTCATTCCCTTGACGAAATACCAGGGTGCCGGTCCGTAGTGATGGTTGCCGGCAAAGATATGGTGAATACCGAGCGGCATCATGTAGTTGACTGCCGCCTCATGGCTTTCCGTCATGACTTTTGTCATGGGTTTGAGCAGCCGTTCGTCGTTGGAAAACGTCTGTCGGAGCCATTCTTCGGCAATTGTTTCCGACGACAAGGCCGGATTCCATGCCAAACGTCCAAAGGCATACCAGTTGGCCTGTGCAAAATGGTGCCCGCACCAGTTGGTGTCCATGCCGATATTGGCTACTCCAGCGATGGATTTCAGGCTGTTGGGTTTCACCAGCGAGAAGAATTCCTTCCACATCGGGGCGAGGAATACCAAGTGGTTGGCAGCACCCAGATATTCCTGGGTAATCTGGAACTCCACCATCATCGGAGTCTTCTGCATGGCCGTAAACAGTGGGCTGTAGGGCTCGCGGGGTTGGAAGTCTATCGGACCGTTCTTGACCTGCACGATGACGTTGTTTCTGAACTTGCCATCCAGTGGCATAAACTCCTCGTATGCCTGGTTGGCGCGGTCGCTGCTCTGGGGATTGTATACGAATGCCCGCCACATGACAATACCGCCGTGGCTGCGCAGGGCATCCGCCAACATATTGGCACCCTCGGCATGCGTCCGTCCGAAATCCTGCGGACCCGGTTCGCCCTCCGAGTTGGCCTTTACCAGGAAGCCACCGAAGTCAGGTATCAGTTTGTAGATTTCATTCACCTTCTTTTTCCACCAGCCTGCGACCTCCTTGTCCAGCGGGTCGGCCGTTTTCAGACCACCCAACTTGATGGGTGAAGCGAAGTTGATGGAAAGATATACACGGATACCGTAAGGCCTGAGGATGTCAGCAATGAACTTCGCTTTGTTCAGACTTTCGGTCGACAAAGCCTCAGGCTTGGCGTTCACGTTGTTGAGCACCGTGCCGTTGATGCCAATCGAGGCATTGGCGCGTGCGTAAGTCTTGAGTTGCAGGGAATCAGGATGTTGGAAGATGCTCTTTCCGGCAAATCCGCGCTCCACAGTGCCGTTCGGATTGTCCCAATGGTTGAGTATGCGCTGTTCATAGGCAGGTTTCTCGTGGATGTTCAGAACGCTCACGTCCGAGCCCGTCTGTTGCAGGCGCAGCAGATGGTAGGCACCATAGAGCAACCCTGCCTGACTGCTGGAAGCAATCACAATCTTGCCGTTCTGTGACGAGATGGTATATTCGTCGGCCGCCATGCCTTTTTGGCGTTTCAACACCACAGGACCGCCCAGCCAGTTGTCGCGCAGTTCGTTCATTGCCGTGCCTGCCTGACCGGAAATCTGGGCTTTGCCGCCTCCGTTAAAGCGCAGCCATAGCCGGCTGCCGTCCTCACCATACATGGTGGTGGAAAAAACTGCCAGAAGTAAAGTTAATACAAATAAGGATGTTGCTTTTCTTTTCATCTTTTCAATGATTGCTGGTTTCCATTTGATTGTTCTATTCCACCACATGGGTGTCGTGCCGGTGTTTGCTTACACTTCGCCCAGGATTTCGCTGAGGGTGGGGTGGATATGTACGATGTCGTGAAGTTGCCGGACGGTGGCCCCCATGGCCATCAGGGCAGTCGCTTCCTGTACGAGGTCGGCAGCGTGTGCACCATAGACATGGCAGCCGATGATGCGGTCATCGCTGTCGGAAAGCACTTTCACCATACCTTCCGTCTCGCCCATGGCCAACGCCTTGCCATTGGCGCGGTAATACCCCTTGTGGCAGGTATATTCGATGCCATTCTCCTTGGCGAGGTCTTCGGTGATGCCCACGCAGGCAGCCTCAGGATAAGTGAAGATGGCGGCAGGAATCAAGTTGAGTTGGATGCTGTCATCCTTTCCCAGGATGCGGTTAACCACATGGATGCCCTGTGCTGTGGCGGCATGTGCAAGCATGGTTTTCCCGTTGACATCTCCGATGGCATAGATGCCCTCCACATTGGTCTGCAAGTTCTCGTCGGTGACGATGCAGCCCCGTTGTGTGGTTACCCCGGCCTTTTCCAGACACAGTCCGTCGGTGTTGGCCGAGCGTCCTGTGGCCATCAGCACCAGGTCGGCGTTCACCACACCCGGCTTGCCTTTCCGCTCATATTCCACACCTTCATCGGTGATGGCCTTCACGCCGGCCTGCATCACGAAGGTTACACCCCGCTTGGCAATCGTCTGACGCAACCGCTTGGCGATGTCGCTGTCGAGAGCAGGCAGACATTCCTTCAGAAATTCCACCACGGTGACCTCGGTGCCAAAACTGTTGAAGATAGAGGCAAACTCCATGCCGATGACGCCGGCACCCACGATGCACAGACTGCGTGGTATCTCGGTGATGTTGAGCAATTCTGTCGATGTGACGACTTTGGGGTGGTCCGCACCGGGTATGGGCAGCAGTTTTGCCCGTGAACCCGTGGCAATGATGATGTGCGGCGCTGTGTAAGTCTCCTCGCCCACAACTACTTCGTGTGGGGCAATGAACCGTGCTTCTCCGCGCACCAGGGAGATGCCGGGGGCGGAAAGCAACGTCTCCACCCCTTGGCGGAGAGACTCCACCACTTGTTGCTTGCGCTCCATCACGCGGGTGAAGTCGAGCGAGTAGGAGAGGTCTTTCAGTCCAAAGGTTCCGGCGCGGTGCAGGTCATCGAGAATCTCCGCATTACGGCAGAGCGTCTTGGTGGGAATGCAGCCACAGTTCAGGCATGTGCCCCCTACAGGTCCTTTCTCGATGATGGTCACCGAGAGACCGTTGGCGGCGGCATGGGCAGCGGCCCTGTAGCCTCCGGGGCCGCTGCCCATGATAATCAGGTCGGATGTCATGTTGTAGGATTTGAGTTTTGCTCAGCTGCGCACATCTGCCGATAGGTGAGGATGGGGCGTTTGGCCGCCAGCACATCGTCGACCCGTCCGATGGGTGTGGTGTGGGGAGCCGTCTTCACCATGTCGGGTTGGGTGGCAGCCTCTTCGGCTATCTGCCGCATTACGGCGATAAACTGGTCGATGGTGTCGAGGCTCTCGCTCTCTGTTGGTTCTATCATCAGCGACTCATGGAAGAGCAGCGGGAAATAGATGGTGGGAGCATGGAAGCCATAGTCGAGCAGTCTCTTTGCCACGTCCATCGTTGTTACGCCGGTGGATTTGTCGGCCAGTCCGT
Source organism: uncultured Prevotellaceae bacterium (assembly GCA_902766505.1). GTDB lineage: Bacteria > Bacteroidota > Bacteroidia > Bacteroidales > Bacteroidaceae > Prevotella. Next base: position 97 of record CACXDY010000077.1, on the reverse strand, counting down.
CGAACACGAACTCATGTTTGCACAGTCCTCCGATGGGCAGTTCGTAAACATCCTTCAGCGACTCCTTGATGTAGTTGGCATTGAGTGTGGAGAGTGG
>CACXDY010000076.1 GCA_902766505.1 uncultured Prevotellaceae bacterium | reverse complement strand
GCTTTCAGCGAGTATCTTGAGATGGGTTTGGACAACCGTGAACATTACTACATGCGGCACGTATATGTGGGATTGGTCCGTTGCATTGATTTTCTCACCTCACTCCCCGAGTGGGACGGGCGCAACGTTGCTGTGATGGGCGGCAGTCAGGGCGGTGCCCTGTCCATCATCGCAGCAGCCCTTGACCAACGTGTGACCCTCTGTGTGGCCAACCATCCGGCTTTGAGCGACATGGCAGCAGGCGCCATAGGCCATACGAGCGGCTATCCCCATTTCAAGCAAGACTATTACAGTGAAGCGAACATCAAGACGATGTCGTATTATGATGTGGTGAATTTTGCCCGTTATGTGAAATGCCCCACCTATCTGACATGGGGTTACAATGATGACACCTGTTCTCCGACAACATCCTATGCCGTCTGGAACACCCTCAAATGTGAGAAAGAGAGTTTGATTACGCCCATCAATGAGCATTGGACGAGCGAAGCCACCAACCGCCGACAAATGGAATGGATTAAGGAAAGGCTTAAATAAGCAGCAAAAGATGTGTTAAAGTAGTAATTTGATTGTCAAGATAGACATTGGTAAGAAATCGGTAATGATATTTCAAAAAAGATTATTAAATTTGCACCACCTATGGTATTATACCAACCGACTTATTATCAACTACAACCAATGATTTCTTGATTATGATTAGATTACTAATGACATTGATGCTCATGGCTGCTTTTTCCACCCATAGTGCAGCCGAAGAGCTCCTGCCCGTGAAAGACAAAGCAGCAAAAGCGACCAAAGCCAAGAAGATACCCTTAGTATATCAAGTCGAGAATACAGGCGCCTCAGCCAAGCCTGTTCTATCAGCTATCGACAAGACACCAAAAATCGAGCCGCTAACCGACCCTCTGCAATGGTCGAATGGCAAAGGCCGTGTGAAAAAATTCTCCGACTGGTCGCGCCGCCGTGGTGAGATAGCCAAAGAAATCCAACATTATGAGATAGGCACGAAACCTGCCGTTGACCCATCTTGCATTTCAGCAAGCATGGAAGACAACACCCTCCTTGTTGCGGTGACCATTGGTGGAGAGACTCTCAACCTTAAAGCCACCATCAAATACCCTTCAGTAGGCAAGCCGCCCTATGCCTTGATGATAGGAACCAGCCATATCTCGCTTCCACCAGCCGTTTTTGCCGACCGTCCGATAGCCACGATGGTCTTTTCGGAAAGACAAGTAAACAATTACTCCCAATTCGGCAAGCCCTCCGGCCGTGGCAACTACGAGTTCGACCGTCTTTATCCCGACTTGAAAGAGAATGGAGCCTACAGCGAATGGGCTTGGGGTCTGAGTCGCCTCATCGACGGTTTGCAGCAATTAGGTCCGGAAGTGACGAAGATAGACCTATCACACATAGGCGTGACAGGCTGTTCCTATGCCGGCAAGATGGCTTTGTTCTGTGGAGCTTTCGACGAGCGCATTGCATTGGTCATAGCCCAGGAGCCCGGTGGTGGTGGAGCTGCCGCTTGGCGTTATTCTCAGTGGATTAACTCACAGCCCGGTGCGGAAGCAGTGGAGAGTCTTGACAAGACCGACTACAACTGGTTTAAGGAAAGTCTCCGCGACACTTATCCTGGAGACAAAGTATTCTATCTCCCCTACGACCATCATGAACTGGTCGCCATGGTATGTCCCCGCGCCATATTGATGCTTGGCAACCCCGACTATGTATGGCTGGCCGACCCTTCTGCATACGTTTCGATGAATGGCGCCATCAAGGTATGGGAGCAATTTGGAATTGACGACCGTATCGGCTATTCCATCGTGGCAGAGCATGGCCATTGCCAATTGCCCGAGAAACAATACCCGGAAGTCATGGCCTTCATCGACAAATTCCTCTTAGGCAAGGAAGATGTCGACACCCATGTCAGGATTGCCCCGCCCAGTTATTCCTCCATCGACCTCAACAAGTGGATGGGCTGGTGGGGTAAGAAGAAGCCATGATGAATAAAATCAGGTAGTCACCTTCTTTTACTTCCCGCTCTCGAGTGGTGTGCGTTTATCCCGTTTGAAACTCCGGTATTCATCAAACGGGATTTCCACATCGGGCTCCATCAAGTCGCCATTAGCAGGAAGTCTGAATTTCATGTACCGGATATTCAGTCCACGTTCTATCCACATATTCTCATAATAGGTGTGGATAGAAAGGATGTTCTTTGTCTGTTCGTCCAATTCCGCTGTATGATATAAATCCTCCGTGTTGAAGAGGACAGGCAGATGGTTGCGTTCCACCATCAAGGAGGTGTAAGTGAACAAGAAATTGGAGTCAGTTTTAAGATGTACCACCCCGCCGTCGATCAGGAAGTGCCTGTAT
>CACXDY010000075.1 GCA_902766505.1 uncultured Prevotellaceae bacterium | reverse complement strand
GTTATGCCCGTCAAATTGCCTGGGGACGGCAGAACAGCCCTGCTGCCAAGGGCGGTGAGGAAGAGACGGTTCCACAGGAGATGAGAACGGTCATCTCTCCGTTGGTGGAAACTCACTGGGGACAAGATGAACCCTATAACCTGAAGTGTTTTACAACAGGTGGTAGTCAGGCTGTCACCGGTTGTGTGGCTACCGCTCTCGCGCAAATCATGTATTACCATAAGTGGCCACAGGCGGCTTCCACGGCAATTCCCGCCTACGGTTCTTGGGAGGAACTGCCAGCCACTACCTTCGACTGGGACAATATGAAACTTTCTTATTCTGGTAAAGAGACTGCATCGGATCCAAGCGCCGCCGCCGTTTCCCAGTTGTTGTATTATTGCGGTCATGCCGTGAGGATGAGTTATGGTACCTCCGCTTCATCTGCCTCAACATCACTTTGTGCAATGGCACTTAATAACTATTTCGGATATGAGAATAGTTGTCAAAATGTGTCTCGTGAAAGTTTCACCAAGGTGGAATGGGAGAAACTTCTTTATGAAGAGCTGATTAACGGACGTCCCGTCATCTATTCCGGACGGTCGAAGCAGTCAGGACACGCTTTTATCTGTGACGGATACGACGGTTACGGACTCTTCCATATCAACTGGGGATGGATGGGTATGTCGGACGGTTATTTCAGACTCCAGGCACTCAATCCCTATGCCCAAGGTACCGGCGGTTCGAAAAGCGGATATGCTTTTAGCCAATCGGCTATTATCGGCATCAGTCCTACAGTTGTCAATAATAATGAGGTAGAAAGCAAACCGGAGATTAGTTTGTATAACTTTGCTCCTGTAGACGGAGACGAAGTTAGTACGTCCTATTCAGGTGAAACCTTCGATGTGGCAGTGAATTTTTCATTCACTGTGGAGAAAACAGCTACTTATGATATGAGCATAGCTCTTTATCGAGGTGATGAATTGTTGCAGTTGCAGAACTTGGAAAATGGGAGTGAATATCAAGAAAATAGTGGGGTCTGGACTTATTCCTCGATCAACTTGTATTATTTGGGGGCAAATCTCATGGATGGGACCTACATCATCAAACCCGTTTTTCGTGAGTCGGGCACAGAGGAGTGGATTCCTCTTGTCAAAAGCGATATGATGTATATAAAAGCGGTCATCAGTTCTGGCACAGTCACTTTCACTCTTGTCAAAGATTTTCCAACCAGCTTGTTAAGCTTTGTCAGCTTGGAGGAAATAGGCGGTGGTAGTGACACCAAAAAGCTCAGACTTACTATGAGAAATGATGGGGAAAAAGATTTTGGCGGTAATGTCTACCTTTATGTTAATGATGTAAACGCCGATTATGAGTGGATGGTGGTTGGAACCGGTGAGGTGGATTTCGCTGATTTCACCTTCAGCAATTCCAGTACCGAACCTGTGTCTTTGGTATTCAAGGATGACAGTGGTACGATTCTTTACCAGGGCAGCTTTACTTTCAAGACCAGTGACGGTTCCTCCTCTGCAGCTCTTCCCACCGTGGTGGCTTATGGAATGAATAATATCGATGTCGATGAAAAGAAAATGTATGTCACGACTGCCAGTGCATGGGTGACCCTCAACAACGAGACAGAAGAGGACTATGTGGGAAAACTGATTTTGAACGTGAGTAAATATTCACATACAGATGATGAAGGTAGTGTGTGGTCTTATCCTTATTCCACTGAAGTGGAAGTCTCACTGCCGAAAGGTCAGTCGGGAGATTTTAAGATAGAATATCCAGGATGGAGTATAGGAGATGAACTTTGGTTCTCTTTGTATTTAGACGATGAATTTGTGGCTTCCTATGGATGGGCTTATAGTCGATATGTCGTTACTGAAGCCTATACGGAGTGGGACAGCAAGGGAACTGTCGTTGCCGTGCCTATCACGAATAATATTACCGTATCAAGTAATGCCGTGGCTGCAGATCTCACAAATCTGGATTTGACCAAGGTGACGGTGAAACCCAATGCCAATCCCAACACCATCTATTACTTCGCAGCAAATGCCACCATCCCTACTGCTTTCAGTGGTAAGAATGTCGTCAAGGGTTACAAGGCTAATGGCAACATCTCGTTTGTCAATGGCTATGATTTCTACGTTCCCATCACGTTCAACGTGAGTGGTCAGGTGAGCTATACGCTTACTCCTTCGGCTGAGTGCAACGGCTACAAGGGATGGACTACCATGGCGTTGCCTTTCGGCGTGCAGACTGTCACATCCAATAACAGCGTGGTGAAGTGGACTACTCCCGGCAGCTCATCCGAAGCAGATTTCTGGGTGAAGCGTTTGGACAACATGGAGGGCGATGTGGCCACTTTCGAGAATGCCGCCTCATGGGCACCCAATCAGCCTTATCTCATCGGTGTGCCCCAGAGTTTCGTCGGCCATCCGCTGGTGTTGAAATCCTCCAATACCAAAGTGCTGAAATCGGATGTGAGCAAAATGGTTGGCGG
>CACXDY010000074.1 GCA_902766505.1 uncultured Prevotellaceae bacterium | reverse complement strand
GCGTCACTATTTACTTTTACTCTATTGATTGCCATAATCGCTTAAAAATTAAGTCCACCTTTACGGGCTGCGTCAGCCAATTGCTTCACTCTTCCGTGATAAAGATAACCGTTGCGGTCGAAAACCACTGCAGTGATGCCAGCGGCCTTTGCCTTCTCGGCAATCATCTCACCCACTTTGGCAGCCTGCTCAGACTTGCTCATTTTCTCAAGTCCTGCTGAGGAGGCAGAGACCAGAGTCTTGCCTACTGGATAGTAATCCACCTCTACAGTACGTTTCGGGTGCTTCTTCATCACTCTTGCCTTGAAAGGCTTCTCTGTATTGATCCAGGTATCGTCGATGATCTGCACGTAGATGCCCTTGTTGCTGCGGAAAACCGTCATTCTTGGGCGCTCGGGAGTGCCGTTCACCTTTTTGCGAATTCTGTATTTGATCTTAATCCGTCTCTCTTCTTTCTTAGTTGTCATAATCGTAAAATCTTAAAGTTACTTAGCTGAAGCCGACTTGCCCGACTTCCTGCGGATGACTTCACCCTTGAACAGGATACCCTTGCCCTTGTAAGGCTCTGGTTTGCGGAATGAGCGGATTTTTGCACATATCTGACCTAAGAGTTGCTTGTCGCAGGACTCGAGGTTAATGACAGGGTTCTGGTTACGCTCAGACTTTGTCTCCACTTTCACCTCTGGTGGGAGCATGATAAAGATGGAATGGCTGTATCCGAGTGCGAACTCCAGAATATTGCCTTGGTTGGACACACGGTAACCGACACCAACGAGCTCGAGTGTTTTCTGGAAGCCTTGGCTCACACCCACCACCATATTGTTGATGAGAGAGCGGTAAAGACCATGGAAAGCCTGCTTCTGCTTGACATTTACTGGGCTGTCCTCATTGATGGAAAACTCTACCTGACCATTCTCCACGGTCACTTTGATGGAAGGGTCAACCTTTTGTGTCATGGTTCCTTTGGGACCTTTCACGGTGATGACATTGTTCTCGTTCTTGAACTCCACGCCTGCGGGGAGTACGATTGGTAACTTACCTATTCTTGACATAGATCGTTCCTCCTTGATTAGTAGACGTAGCAAAGAACCTCACCGCCGATTTTCTGCTCGGCAGCTTCTTTGTCTGTCATTACACCCTTGGAAGTGGACAAGATTGCGATGCCCAATCCGTTGATTACTCTCGGCATGTCCTTGTATCCGGTATATTTGCGGAGACCAGGAGTGGAAACTCTCTTGAGTTTCTTGATGGCATTGGCCTTGGTGGCCGGGTCATACTTCAGAGCTACTTTAATTGTGCCCTGAGGACCATCCTCGATGAATTTGTAGTTGAGGATGTATCCTTTCTCGAAGAGGATCTTGGTGATTTCCTTCTTCAAGTTCGAGGCGGGGATTTCCACGACACGGTGATGAGCCATGATCGCATTGCGAAGCCTCGTCAGATAATCTGCTATTGGATCTGTCATAAAATATAAATTGTTAATTAATCGGGACTCCCCCGACAATATTAAAAATTACTCTTTACCAGCTTGCTTTCTTCACGCCCGGTATCAGACCTGCTGATGCCATCTCGCGGAACTGGATACGGGAAATGCCGAACTGACGGATATATCCCTTTGGTCTACCAGTGATCTTGCAACGGTTGTGCAGGCGGATAGGATTAGCGTTGCGTGGGATGCTCTGGAGCTTGCGTGCTGCCTCATAAGCCTCGGCGATGTCGTCGGTAGTGGCGATGATTTTCTTGAGTGCTGCACGTTTCTCAGCATATTTGGCCACGAGCTTTGCCCTTTTTACCTCACGGGCCTTCATTGATTCCTTTGCCATGTCTTATGCGTTTTTAGCGTTTTTGAATGGAAGTCCAAAAGCCTTGAGCAGAGCGAAGCCCTCCTCGTCGGTTGTAGCGGAAGTGACAAAAGTGATGTTCATACCCTGGATGCGCTCGATGGTGTCGAGGTTGATTTCAGGGAAGATAATCTGCTCCTCGATACCGAGGGTGTAGTTGCCACGTCCGTCAAACTTGGTCTCAATTCCTTTGAAGTCGCGGATACGGGGGAGAGCCACTCTCACGAGTTTCTCGAGGAACTCGTACATACGCTCGCGGCGGAGAGTCACCATCACACCGATTGGCATCTTCTTACGGAGTTTGAAGTTGGCGATATCCTTCTTGGAATAGGTAGCCACAGCCTTCTGGCCAG
>CACXDY010000073.1 GCA_902766505.1 uncultured Prevotellaceae bacterium | reverse complement strand
TGCGGTTCCGATTTCCTGGCCGCCCTCTCGAAAATCGACAGCGACAAGTTCCGTCTCAAGGACACCGTAGAGATTTGGAATTTGAAGTTCAAGTCGTGGGAGACCGATTTCGGCGAAATTCTTGCCATGCATGACGAATTGTTCGACCTCAACGGAATGGCCGACTGCGCCTTCGCCCTCGATCCGGAATTCCTCACCAAGCGTACCTATCTGAGTTGGAGCCGCAACATCCTCGACCTCAAGAAAGCCGGCGTGCGCAATACCGATGCTGTGGTGATACAGGAAATCAGTTGCCTCTATCTCCGTTATGCCAAGGCACACGCGCGTTTGCAACTTGCAGGAGCCTAATCATACGATAATCTCATGCCATGTTGAAAACCTATCGCGCACAAAGCGAGGTTTGCATCAATGTCACCCTGCGTGGCCATCATGTACATCTCGCTTTCCAGCCCTTCACGCTCGGAGGGTCGTCGTTTACCACCGACGACCCCGAGCTTCAGGAGGCCATCGAGCGCCACCGTCATTTCGGTTCGCGTATCCGCTTGCAGCCCTCCTCCCAACCACCGCAGATGTCTTCACCCTCCGTTGCCGGTCAACCCAGCGAGAAGACATTCTATTCACTGAATGATGCCAAGGAATATGCTGCCGATGAATGGGGTATCTCTCGCACCCTGTTGCGCACCCGTGAACAAGTGGAGGCCACTTTCCGTGCCCATCACATAAAGATGAGCATTCATCCGTAATATCCCGATGTTGAACACTAATATGAAAGAAGATGAATGAACATTGGAGAAACACCAAGGAGAAACGCACGCCATTTCTCGCACGGGGCAACTCAAGGGTAAGAGCCTTGGAGGAAAAAATAGAGGCCTGGGAGAACCTCAGTCCGCAGACGACCCCGGTACAGTTTGTCAACACCTTGCCCGAAGGACATGAAACCGACGGCATCGTGTATTTCCTCGTAGAATAACCGCCAAATTCCCAACCATGCTCTACCATCTCAGCAAAATCCTGCGCGACACCCGCATCCATCTTGATTACAATGAATGTGACCTGCCGCTTATCCGAATCCGTGACAGCGATACCCTGACACTCAATCAGGTCATCATGTCGAAGATTCTGCCCGCCGTCAGGGAAGTGCTGCTCGAAGCATCTCCCTATGACCTCGCTCCAGGTAAACCTGTGCCGCCCCAACTCCTATGGCCCCAGGGAAAAGGCTGTGGGATGGCCATCCTGCCTCTGCCTGACGATTTCCTACGGATGCTCACCATCCGGCTGTCCGATTGGGAACGGCCGGCCCAGGTCATCACAGATGCCGACCCGCAATACCGCTGGCAGGCCAGTCCCTTTCCGGGTGTCAGGGGAAATCCGTCGCGCCCGGTAGCTGTCATCACACAGGACGCTACGGGGCTGGTGGCCGAACTCTATGCCTCCAACAGACCAGGCGCCGTGGAACTCTCCTATGCCCAGTATGTGGCGATGCCTGACATCATCGACCAGCATATCACACTGCCCGGGCGGCTCTACGATGCCGTCATCGACCGTATCGCCGCTCTTTGTACGACCACATTATCGACAAACCCAACCAACACCAATCTATGAACCATCCAAAATCACCTGAAAAGCAAGGGCGGCAGGGACCAATGTGCCATCATGGCCATTCTGATTCCTGTCGGGAAGGCGAACTCCACCTGATGGGAAATATCAGGGTAGGGGGCAATGCCCTGTTCCGGCAGCCGGCCCTGTTTAAAGATTCTGTCACCATCGAGGGTGCCTTGACCTGTCACCATCTTCATGGCCACGACCGGGGGATGTTTGCCTCCTACGATGCTCTCCGTGCCGCCTGCCGTTCGCCTCATCGCGGCGACTGGGCTCTTGTGGGCAACAGTGCCACTCCCGAGTTGTGGTCCTGTGCAGTTGAGGGACATTGGGAACTGGTGGCCGAATCCATCGCTTTGGAACAAGCCATCATCCTCGATGCCGACCATATCGCCGACCATGCCGTGACCCGAGAGAAAATCGCCTGCGGTGCAGTGGATACTTGTCAGATAGCCGATGGCGCAGTGACCCTCGACAAGACCACAGGCATTCAAGAGATGGTGGAGTCGATGGGTGCCAACCTCACCACCCGAATCGACCAGGTAGCCCTCGATGCTGCTCAGGCCGATGCAGGGCAATCCCAGGAAATCTCCGAACTGAGAGACCACATGGTCCGGTCGGTGTCGCTGAACCATGGTACCCGCTACTATCCTGCTGCCGACGGTCATGTCAATATCATCGCTGCCGTCAATCCCGATGGTTCGATAGACCCGGGCCTACAGCAGTTGTCGGAAACCGTCGAGCAGCATACAGAGGATATACAGGCTCTCCGGGAGGCCATACAGGAATTGCCTGTGCCCTCCGAGTCAGATGGCGACACGGTCGACTATACTGCCAATCCCCTTTATCCGGAGGCCTATGGCGCCAAGGGCGACGGCATCGATTTCTTTGACTG
>CACXDY010000072.1 GCA_902766505.1 uncultured Prevotellaceae bacterium | reverse complement strand
GTGCCCGACAACTTGATTTTCCATTGACCGTAGATTTGTCTGATATTCTGCGGCAACAAATTGCTGTCGCGCAAACGGGCGAGAATGTTGCGCAAGGGTCGACCCGGGGAAGGATCTTCATCTTCGAGCAAACCAACGCGTGCCAATTCTGAATTCGCCTCAATCTCATCAATCTCATGCCTTCCTGTACGAAGCATGTACTCGTCCAGACAATGCTGGAAGATTTGCAGTTTGTTCGTGTCGGTCATATTTGAGAGTTGTTGGTTATTAGTATCACTGCAAATATACTAAAAATCCCAACATGTGATTCAAAAACACCTATTTTTTTTTTTATTTTAACAATTGGTAGAAAAAATGGCAAAAAGTGCAACTTACTGCAACAATTATTGCATATTTTCACAAATTCAGTTACTTTTTTAAATTATTGAAAATTTATGCAAAATCAACAAACCATCAAAAAGTATGGTGACATTGATTGTATTTATTACAATAAATATTTACAAATCACCATGACACTTACCATCTCATTCCTGTTGCGAGTCCTTTTCCCCGGTATCAGATATCTTGGGCAGTCTTTGTTTCCGTTTGGGATTTTCCTTTGCCCCATAATCCAACAGTTTGTTGACCGAGGACACGATGCCCTGTCCGTGTGGTGAGGTGGATGTTTTCAACTTGTCGAAGGCGTCCTGTGTACGTTTCAGCAACTCATCGGCATGCAGGAAACGCTCATAGAAAAGTTGCACCCTGCTGACCACATCGTTGGCCGCCCGCATGATTTCTTCCTGATTCTCTGCCTGCCGAACCTGCCGCCAAGTCATTTCGAGTACCCGCAACATCATATACATGCTCTGGCTCCCAGCAATAATCACACCCTGTTCGTAGGCCTCCCGATAAAGCAGCGGGTCATTGGCCAAGGCCAACTGCAGGGCTCCCTCATTGAAGACATACATAATGACGAAGTCGGGACGCAGATGTCCCTTCGGCACATAGCGGCTGTAATTCTTGTGCGCCAGTTCTTTCACGTGATTCCTCACTGACGTGATATGCCTCTTGAGTGCCGACTGCCGTTCCTTCTCATCATCGGTGTGATAATACTCCTCGAAAGCCCTCATCGACATTTTCGAGTCGATGACGACATCCCGCTTGTCTGGGAAATGCAGGATGACATCAGGTATCATGCGGTGCCCCTGTTCCTCCTCCTGGATGACCTTTCCCTCCCCATCACGCAACAACACCTGCTCCTCGAATTGTGTGCCCTCTTCGAAACCCATATCCTCGAGCAAGGTGCGCAATCTCAATTCACCAAAATTGCCCTGGGTCTTATTGTCGGCCGTGAGCGCTTTGGCCAATTTGTCGGCCCTGTCGCCCACCTCACGGGCCAAATTGAGGTTAGCCTTGATGGCAGCATCGAGTCTTTCCATGGAGGTGGTGTGTTCCCTGTCGCTTTTCTCGACAGCCTCTCGCATCAGTTTCAGTTTATCCTTCAAAGGAGAGAGGATGGCTGCGAGGTTTTCATTGTTAGCCTCGAAAAGTTGTTGCGACTCATGGGTGAGAATTTCCTCTGAAGCCCTCCGGATTTGTTCACGCAGCAATTGCGATTGTTGTTCCATATTCTCCGCCTGAACCTGTCGCAACTCTTCCAACTGCTGTTGCTGCTGTGCCCTGAGTTCCGACAACTGACGGTCGCGCTCCTCACGCACCGTGGCCAACTGCTGCTCAAACTGTGTGATGATTTCCTCTTTTTGTATCCTGGCGCGTTCGGACACCTCATCCACCTGTCTTGCCAGATAGTCCACTCTCTCCTGAAGAACATCGCGTCGTGACCTTAACGTGGAGCGCTCCTCAACAAGGGCATTCATCTGCTGGCGGTTCTCCTCCTCTTGCCGGTGAAGCGACACGTTCTCCTTCTCTGTCATCGACAAACGGTCGGTCAATGCAGAGATACGGCCTTTGGCATAAAAGTAAACCATCAAGGCTCCGATGACGGCTGCCAAAGCAGCGAGCAAAAAAACGACAACAGGCTCCATCATCTCACCACACATTTTCTTCCACCGACAATGTAGATGCCCTTGGGCAATCCTTCAAGCGTGGTAGCCTGCGACCTCACCAAGACTCCCGACAACGTATAGACATCCGCTGGAGATTCCTGGTCGTCAGCCACCAGTTCGATGCCTGTTGTCAACACCTTGAATCGATAACGTCCCCCCAGCCACTCCGTGTCATTTGTCTGATGGTCGACATAGTCTTTCAAGCGCAAGGTGTATTCCTTGCCCAGTTCAAGGCTTTCAAAAGAAAAGACCAAATCGGCCATTCCCTTCGATGCGATGTTCAGGTTGGAAGATTGGGAAAAATCGATATTATAGGTTTTTGTATCCTCAAAGATATAACAGTTGATGGGTCTGTAATACCCCTGACTTCCATTGTTCTTTATTCTCACTTTGAACACCGGGTCGGTAGTTTGGCTGATATCATACGACACCACACTCAAATTGGACTTGGCCGTAGGCGCCGGCTTGATGTTCACCGTAATGGGAGAAATGTTACTCGACCCGTCCTCATTGATATCAATCCATATATTCCACTTTCCTGTAGAGTTGGGTGTGAAGTATAGGGAGGTAGATTCCGTCGCTCCAAATTCCACGGGGAGACAAACCTTATCTACAGGTTCCCCTTTTTGATTGTTCTGCGAGACAAACAGATAGAACAAGTTATTGAACTCCTCGCCCCCGTTGTAAATGCTGATGGACACCTCTTGAGACTGCCCCTCTATGAGGTTGCCCACACAGTCCATTGCCTTGATGACCAACTGCGCTCTGGGGTGATAAGTGATATTGGTCACCTGACCGCCACTGATGGTCACCTCGAAAAATTTCTTACGGTCGCCAATGACATGATACCATTTGCAACCCTCCATGATAGCATAGGGATAGAATCGGTAGGTATCATCAGCGAGCGTCATCTCATCGAGATTGAGAGAATAGGTGCGCAGGATGAGCGGGTCGAAACTGGCAGTGGTCTTCCTTACATTATAGGTGCTGCCCGTCTCCGAGGCTTTCTGGTAGGCGAAGCCATATGTAAAAGAGCCTGCCATTCCGGTCCTGTTGCAATACTGAGCAGAGATAATATGGCCGTCCCGATAAAAATCCTCGAGGGAAAGTGTCCGCATCTCATCCGTCTCACCCGTAGGTTTCTGTATGCCCACCACGGCACCCTGCTTCATGGAATAACCGCTATCGGCCGACCCCCCACCTGTCCCCGAACCATGGGGATTGAGGATGGACAGTTTGAAATAGCCGTTGCAGTATCCCTCCCATCCCCAATTGATATGATAATAACCTTGTCCGTCGTAGCCATCACAAACAAAAGCGTGACCGCCACTCGGACTGTTTCCCTTGTAAAGGACCGGCCGTCCCTCGCTGATTTCCTTGTAAATCAGCCTATCCCAGGCCTCTGCCGAATAATCACTCCGCAAGACGAACCTGGTGTTGGTATCATATCCGAAATAAGTGCGGAATGCCATAGCGACATCATTTGAAGAAGCCGATGAGGCATCCAGGCCATAATCCATCTCCACCGCCTGGCCACAATACCGAATGAGTTGCGCCACTGCCTTGCGCTGTTGGGACGTCTGCCCTTCGTCATAACGGTCGAGCATGTGACTCCAATCAAATTTGATTTTCGACAAAGACGACAAATAGCCAACCGTCTCATTAGAAGTATAACCGGGAATCAGACTGGTGTTCGCCTGCGGCCATTGATGGTAATACATCACCTGTGCCATGGCGATAGCCACACATCCGGCAACACAGTATTTGCCATCGATTTTAGGGCATTGTTGATTGAAAGCATCCCCTGACTCTGTCGCATCGCCTTGTCCCCATACCGCCGACACCAACTTATGGACAGCCTGATGAGTGGGCACTCTGAGGGGAGAGGTTTGCACCCCGCCTTTCCTTACGGCATCGATTTGCAGCGCATAATCCATCAGCCATGTTTTCATTGTCGCCGGAATCTTGTTCTCATCAAACTGGCAATTCATGCCATATCCCAATATTTCCTCTGCACGCTCATCACCGGAGACAATGACAAAACCTTTGCCTTGGGGTGCATTGAACACATAAAAAGGCGCCTCTTCCTGTGTCAGAAAAGTAGAAAGGGGAACGTGCATGACATCTTGTTTTGCCGACAAGCCTTTCTCACGAATAAAACTCACCGCCTTTTGTCTTGCCTGTTGCCGGCTGACTATCTGGGCGTGGGTGAAGATGGCGAAAAAGACCATCAAGCCAAGCATCAAACTTCTATTGCTCAATAGTATCCGTTTTATTTTCATAGTTGTAAAAATGGGAGTGATGAATAACATGCCAAAAGAGCAGGCTTGTGTAAATATTTTTTGCGAAAATAGCGAAAAAAAAGATAACTGCCAAACAAAACCACCTTTTTGTCCTTTTGTGGGAACAAAAAGGTGGCAAATATAGACGTCACGACTTTAGCAGCCGCAATTTTTTTAGGATTTAGAACTTAATGTTGTAGGTGAGCCCGAGAATATGCCTATTGGGTTCGTCGTCAGAACTGTCATTGGAATGTTGATACCGGTAGTACATGGACACCAAATGTTGCTTGTTGATTTTCCATTCTGCTCCTGCAGTATAGCGGACTTTTTCCAGACGCAGGGCATTAAACAGTTCCACGTTGGCAAATGGTGTGGCAGGAAAGCCCTTGATTTTATACTCTACCTGGAAACGGCTCCGCAAAATATTCTTTCCCTTAGCGCTATACGTATGTTGTTTACCGTCGTAGACAGGTCCGTCCTCATCCTCGTCCCATAATTTGAGACGCTGGTCGACAGTATGTGCCGGCCGATAGGTGTATTGCCACCGTTCGCGCAGGGAGAGTCCGAAATTCCCCAACTTGTAACTACCGGTCAGCGAAACGTTGAAACGATGTCTCAATCCCCAGTACTCGGCATATTTCTTGGGATCTCCTACATTGACGAGACCTCTCACCACATAATCATCATCGGCATCGTAATAAGAATACCGTTCATTATTGTCATAGAGAAGCACATAGCCGGCGGAGGCTTTAAGCCAGGACAGCAGTTTGTAAGTAGCAGAAACGCCACCCGACCAACGGTCCACCTCGTGCATATCATCGCGGGTTCTCATTTCAAACTCCGCACCCACAGAGAATTTCTTGTTGAATTTCTTGTCGGCTTCCACCGACAAGATGGTGCCAAAATCATCTCCGTCATCCGAAGTCGTTTGGGCATTTCCCCAAACAGGCAGCATGGCAACGGCCAAAATGTAAAACAATCTATTCATCTTCATGTCAAGAACTTGGAGGTGCTAATTATTCTACAAACTCCGACTGACGGATTTTCACCTTAGTATCCACGGAATTAGTGGCCACACCCTTATCGGACTTGTAATAGACTTTCAATACAGCCATATCGCGGAGCATATCTATGCCACCCACTTCTATCTTGATGACATCCAAGCCGGTACGGTTTCTGATGTCCTCCATCAAATCCTCCCTGCGCTCTGGCTTGATAAGTTCCATACGGTCATATTGGATGAGTTTGCATGGCTCCACCTTAAGATATTTCTCACACACCCATACACAGAATACGATGAGCAGGTCGGTAAGGAGCAGTTCGAGCAAAGGCATGGTGGAAGCCAGAGCATTGACCACGGAAAGACATAGGACGATGAAAAGATAAGTCATCTCACGCACGGGCATGGCATCCGTCCGATATCTCATGATACTGAAAATGCCAAACATACCGATACCCACACCGATGCCTGTTTTCCCCTTCATATCCTCGAGGACAAAAATCATGAAGAAGACAATGAAGAAGATGGCCACACCTATCAACATAAAGGTGAAGAAGAAATCACGCCGACGGCTTTTAGGATAATAAAGCGTCTTGACAATAATCCAGTTTACCACTACACAGATTAGGAATCTGGCGAGCATGTGCAGGTATTCTGCTGAAATCAAGTTGGTTAAAGCACCCATATTGTTAAAATTGTTTAGTCATTAGACGATACCCCCTGCCGTATAGGCAATTTTCCGGATATCAATGAGTTTCGGTTTAAAGCGGTTGGTTCTTAAGTCCCCGTTCGTCAGGGCAGACCCCATACAGTATTTGCTGAATCCATGGGGGAATATTCTTAACTGTCTGAGCATTTCAAGGACAGGAGAGTAGCACAGGCCGTCGCGTTTCAGTTCCACAATGACGAGCGGCTCCATACACTTGTCAATGCCTGTGACCAGATTGTGAAACTGCAGATTGGTGTCGATGGTCAGCCGTTCCGTCTTTGCCTTGTTCACCAAGGTGATACGGTCGAAAGCATTCTGTATGGCCGGCATCAGAAGACCGGAGTCATACTTGAGGTGCTTGGCAATGAAAGCGAGTTTCTCCTCGTCACGGAGGTCCATATCCGTCACTTCCATCCTCTTTTTCTTGGTCCTGCCCTTGTTGTTCTTGGTCTTCACCTCCATGAACTGGAGATTGGAACTTACATACGTTCTGAAACGCAGTTTCTGCCTCCCGGCGTGCCCATATTGGTGTGTATAGTACATATCGAAATCACGGGTGTCGAAATATGTCGTGGCATAACGCATATTCCGCTCCCCATTGATTTCCTGAACAAAATACTCCTCCTGCGCCATACCCAACAACTTTATCAGCATGGGCATGGTGGTGACAAATTTCGTATCGATGCGGTTCATGAGCCTGATACCGCTCATCTCATCAAGAGAAATGCTGTCGAACTTGTTGAGTATTTCATTCATTGTTTACTAAAATAAGCCTACAGACTATTAGCCTACATTTCCCACCTTGATGAGATATTCTGCTATCTGTACGGCATTGAGTGCGGCACCCTTCCTAATTTGGTCGCCACTGAGCCACAAGGTGATGCCACAGTCATCGGCAAGGTCCTTGCGGACACGGCCTACATAGATATCATCGTGACCGGCAGTCTCGAGCGGCATGGGGTAAACGAGATGGGCAGGGTCGTCACAAAGTGTACAGCCGGGGGCAGCTGCGATGGCTGCCTGCACCTGCTCCACTTCCAACGGTTTTTCCGTCTCTATCCACACACTCTCGGAGTGGGAGCGGAGAGAAGACACCCTCACGCAGGTAGCCGAGCATTTCACGTCGGAATGCAGGATTTTTCTTGTCTCGTTATACATCTTCATCTCCTCTTTCGTGTAGCCATTAGGTTGGAACACATCGATCTGAGGAATGACATTGTAGGCCAATTGGTGAGGGAATTTATTGACGGTCACGGGCTTACCCTCTACGATATCACGATACTGCTGCTCCAGTTCTGCCATGGCAGCGGCTCCCGCGCCACTTGCACTCTGATAACTCGACACATGGATGCGGCGAATATGAGCCAATTGCTCGATAGGCTTGAGCACCACCACCATCATGATGGTCGTGCAGTTAGGATTGGCAATGATACCACGGGGTCTGTCCAAAGCATCCTCAGCATTGCACTCCGGCACTACCAGGGGCACGTCCTCATCCATGCGGAAAGCACTGGAGTTGTCGATCATCACAGCGCCATATTTTGTTATCGTGTCGGCAAACTCCTTGGAGGTACCTGCTCCTGCTGATGTAAAGGCGATATCCACATCCTTGAAGTCATCGTTGTGCTGCAAAAGTTTCACCTCATATTCTTTCCCTTTGAACACATATTTACGTCCTGCACTTCTTTGAGAACCAAAAAGTACCAGTTCATCCAAAGGAAAATCACGCTCTTCGAGCACACGGAGAAACTCCTGTCCTACGGCACCACTTGCGCCAACAATTGCTACTTTCATTTTTATTAATATTTTGATATTCGAATGGGAAAACAAGTTACAATCAGTTATCCCTTTGTTGCTTTTGCTTGCAAAATTACAACATTTCGGATGAAAATAGGCATTGCCCTCTGTTTTTTTGCAAAAATCAACACTTTTTATCCACACATTGGAAGCCAAGACCGAGGGAAGAAGTTTGACCACAGAAAAAAAATATCAATTATTTTGACTTGCCCTCGATTTTTCGTAATTTTGCCACGGAAACAACTTCATAAAAACCAGCATCAACGCAAAGAGTCCATGCCTGACTTAACCCAATATTTTCCCATCGTTGAGCCGACGTTAATATTTTTCATCGTGCTCTGCATCATCCTGCTTGCCCCCATCATCATGGGTAAGTTGAGGATACCCCATATCATCGGCATGGTACTGGCGGGAATGTTGGTGGGCGAATACGGTCTCAATATCCTCAAGCGCGACGACTCCTTCGAATTGTTTGGCAAGGTAGGCATGTTCTACATCATGTTTCTCGCCGGTCTGGAGATGGACTTGGAGAGTATGCGGAAGTCGAAGAACAAGTTTATGATTTTTGGCTTGATGACAGCCGTCATACCGTTTGCCATCACCTATATCCTGTCAATATGGATGATGCGCTACGACCAGATGACCTCCCTGTTATTGGGATGTATCATGGCTTCCAATACTTTGGTCGCCTACCCCATCATCGGCCGTTATGGTTTGCAGAAACATCCTGCTGCAGCGTTGAGTGTGGGTTCCACCATGATTGCCCTCACGCTTTCATTGACTGTCATAGCGGCCATTGCGGGTTCACACGATGGTGGCGGTTGGACTTTTTGGCTGTTGTTCTTATTGAAAATCTGCGTCTTTGTAGGCTTTCTTATTGGATTCATCCCCCTGGCATCCCGATGGTTCCTCCACCGTTACTCAGATGCTATCATGCAGTTCATCTTCGTGCTGTCATTGATGTTTTTCAGTGCGGCACTGGCCGAACTGGTTGGCATCGAGGGTATCTTGGGAGCCTTCCTCTCGGGATTGATTCTCAACCGTTTCATTCCACGTCTCTCGCCCTTGATGAACCGCATCGAATTTATCGGCAATGCCCTGTTCATACCCTATTTCCTGATTGGTGTGGGCATGTTGATTAATGTCCGGGTGCTCTTCCATGGCGGCGGAATTATCTGGGTGGTGCTGTTCATGGTCTTCGTGGGTACGTTCGGCAAGGCCCTTGCCGCCTATCTTTCGTGTATCCGCTTCAAGATGCCTTTGTCATCAGGGCATCTGATGTGCGGACTCACAACAGCCCATGCCGCAGGAGCCATCGCCATGGTCATGGTAGGCATGCGGTTGGAAACTTCCCCCGGCCACTATCTGGTCGACGACAACATCCTCAACGGTGTCATCATCATGATACTGTTCACATGCGTCATCAGTAGTGTCATTACAGAAAGAGCGGCCAAACAAATCGTGCTGAACGACAGTTCACCCAGTCAAGACGACCAGATACTCGACGACGAGAAGATACTTCTGCCTGTGAAATATCCCGAACTGGCCGACGGCCTGCTCAATGTAGCCATCATGATGCGCAACCCGAAACTCAACCGGGGATTGGTGGCGCTCAACATTGTCTATGACGATATCAACCGCCACGAGAACCAGGAACGTGGCCGCCGGCTACTCGAACGGCTGGTGAAAGACGCGAGTGCCGCCGATGTGAAGATGCAGACACAAGTACGCATCGCAGCCAACATAGCCAACGGCATCAAACATGCTTTCAAGGAGTTTGACGCCTCGGAAATCATCATGGGACTGCATATCCACAAAGACATCTCGCCCAAATTTTGGGGCGAATTTGCCCAGAGTCTGTACAACGGCCTCAACCGGCAAATCATATTCGTCAGACTCCGTCAGCCTCTCAATACACTTCGCTGCATCAATGTGGCCATCCCCTCACGGGCAGAATTCGAGGCAGGCTTCACCCGTTGGCTCGAACGTCTGTTAAGGTTGGCGGGAAACTTGGATTGCCGCATCATTTTCCATGCACGCAACGAATGCAACGAAATCGTCCGCGACTATCTGCAAAGACGCCATCCGAATGTGCGTGGGGAATTCATGTCCATGGAGCACTGGAACGAACTGCCTCATCTGGCCAGCAGCATCCAGGATGACAATATCATGGTTTTCATCACCTCTCGAAAGGGAAACATCTCTTACAAGACCGCATTTGAGAAACTCCCTATCGAAATAGAGAACTACTATTCGGGCAAGAACCTGATGATTGTCTTCCCCGACCAATATGGCGACCGCATGGATTCGATGACCTTCGCCGAGCCACAGCATCAGGAAGAGAAGAGTGCCTACCAGTCCATTGCTGACTGGATTAAGAAACTGAAAGTCTAAAAGTTGACGAACCGTTATCAGAAGAAAGAGATATGATTGAAATCAAAGGTATAAAGAAAAGTTTTGGCAACCTGGAAGTATTGAAGGGTATAGACCTCCATATCAATAAAGGAGAAATTGTCAGCATCGTGGGACCCAGCGGCGCCGGCAAGACCACACTGCTCCAGATTATCGGAACACTCGACAATCCCGACAGTGGGTCGGTCAGCATCGACGGCACCGACGTATCCACCCTCTCCACACGCCGGCTATCGGAGTTCCGGAACAAGCACATCGGTTTCGTTTTCCAATTCCATCAACTGCTGCCGGAATTTTCGGCCATCGAAAATGTGATGATACCCGCTTTTATCGCCGGCAAGAGCAAGACGGCAGCGAAAGCAAGGGCCAACGAACTGTTGGAATTCATGGGATTGTCCGACCGTGCCCACCACAAGCCCTCACAATTGTCGGGAGGCGAGAAACAAAGGGTGGCCGTTGCCCGTGCTTTGGTCAACGAGCCTTCTGTCATCTTGGCTGATGAACCATCAGGAAGCCTTGACACCAAAAACAAGGCAGAACTTCATCAATTGTTTTTCAACCTCCGCGACAAATACGGCATGACATTCATCATCGTTACGCACGACGAGGAGTTGGCCTCCATCACCGACCGTACCATCCGGTTAAGAGACGGACAAATCGAATCTCCGATTGCCGAAGAAACTATAAAGGAAGAAACTACCGACACCAACATCCAAGAGATATAGAATATGGAAACAGTGAAATTGGGTGATTACAACACCTTGACAGTCATCAAAGAGGTAGACTTTGGCCTCTATCTCGATGGTAAAGATGAGGGAGAGATTCTCCTCCCTACAAGATACGTGCCGGCAGATGCGAAAGTAGGCGACGAACTGCGGGTTTTCATCTATCTCGACCAGGACGAGCGTCTGATAGCCACCACGGAGCATCCCATCGTCAAGGTAGGTGAGTTTGGTTACCTCCGTGTGGCATGGGTCAATCAGTTTGGTGCCTTTTTGGACTGGGGACTCATGAAAGACTTGTTCTGTCCTTTCAGTGAGCAAAAACGCAAGATGGAAATCGGCAGTTACCACATGGTTCATGTTCACATCGATGAAGAGAGTTACCGCATCATGGCCTCCGCCAAAGTGGAGCGTTATCTCAGTTCGGACCGGCCTACCTATCAGCACAACGACGCCGTAGACCTGCTGGTCTGGCAGAAGACCGACCTGGGCTACAAGGTCATCATCGACAACAACTACCAGGGACTGGTATACAGCAATCAGATATTCCGCCCCATACACATCGGTGCACATGAGCGAGGCTATATCGACCGCATCCGCCCCGACGGCAAACTCGACGTGATGCTGCAACCCTCGGGGAGACAACAAACCACCGAATTT
>CACXDY010000071.1 GCA_902766505.1 uncultured Prevotellaceae bacterium | reverse complement strand
TAGCGCCAAAAATGCAAAGATAATTCACTAAGGGTCAGTGCGTTGCAACCCCACCCCGAGCCCCTCCCCTACAAGTATGGGAGGGGAGCCAAACTTGCCAGAACGTGTAGGTGCCCGCATGCCAGGGGACAGGGCAGCGACACCCGTGGCGCGACACCCGTGACACGACACCCATGACACACCACACCAAAAAAAGAGGTGTGCCTCGAAGCACACCTCTTCATCCTTTTTTTATTCTCCCTCAGGAGTAATCAATTTATAACCTTTACCGTGGATATTGATGATCTCAATCTGGTCGTCGGCTTTCAGATGCTTGCGGAGCTTGGTAATATACACATCCATGGAACGGGCATTGAAATAATTGTCGTCAATCCAGATCGTCTTCAGAGCGAAATCACGCTGCAGAATCTCATTGGCATGAGCGCAGAGCAATGCGAGCAACTCATTCTCCTTGGTCGTCAGTTTCGTCTGCTTGTCATCGATGGTGAGCAGTTGTTTCTGGGTGTCGAACACGAACCGACCGATATGATAGACGGTAGACTCCTTGTTCTTCTTTCCCCTTACTCTCCTGAGGATAGCCTCAATACGGAACACGAGTTCCTCCATCGAGAACGGTTTGGTGATATAGTCATCGGCACCGATTCTGAAACCTTCGAGGATATCATCCTTCAACTGCTTGGCAGTGAGGAAGATGATGGGAATCTCGGCGTTAGCCTGACGGATTTCCTGAGCCAGGGTGAATCCATCCTTTTTAGGCATCATCACATCGAGCACACAGATGTCATACTTGTTTTTCAGGAACTCCTTGTATCCGGCCTCACCGTCAAGACAGAGTTCAGCAGTATATCCCTTTGCCTGGAGATATTCGCGCAGAAGCATACCGAGGTTTTCCTCGTCCTCGCACAACAGAATTTTCAGTTTTTCTTCCATAAAGCTATTCTTTTATAAATGGTAATGATATTGTAAATTTCGTCCCTTTTCCATATTCGCTCTCCACCTTGATGTCACCCTTGTGCAGGGCCACTATGTTCTTCACATAGGCGAGTCCCAGTCCGAACCCTTTCACATCATGCACATTGCCCGTGTGCACCCGGTAGAACTTATCGAATATTTTCTTGAGATTTTCTTTCTTGATACCCACGCCGTCGTCCTTCACCGAGAGATAGACGTTGTCGGAGTCGTTCCACGTCTTCAGATAGAGGTTGACGGGTTGGTCGGGCTTCCGGTATTTGATGGCGTTGTCTATGAGGTTGAAAATCACATTCGTGAAATGCATCTCGTCGACATAGATGGCGGACTCCACTGCTCCCACCTCGGTGATGATTTTTCCGCCCGTATGCTCCACCCTCAGCGTGAAGGTGTTGGCCACGCTCTCCATCAACTCGTTGAGGTCGAGTTCCTTTTTCTTGAAGATGGCGTCATGCTTGTCGAACATCGACATCTGCAGCACTTTCTCGACGAGGAACCTCAGTCGTTTCGACTCTTCCTGGATGGCCCCTCCGATATGCGCCATCATGGCAGGGCTCTTGGTGAGCGACTCATCGTTGAGCATCTGTGCGGCCAGCGATATGCTGGAGATAGGCGTTTTCAACTCGTGGGTCATGTTGTTGATGAAGTCGTTCTTGATTTCCGAGTAACGCTTCTGCCGGAAGACCACCACGATGGTGAAGATGAACGTGACGAGCAAGATGAAGGTGAACACGATGGCGGGAATCATGAACCTGATGCTGGAGAAGATATAGTCGTTCATCTCAGGGAAATGAATCCTCACGATACCCGTCCTGTTGGCAGGGTCGTTCCGGTAGAGCACCTGCTCGTAGGTGTATTCCTCCCCCTTGTCATCGTAGTCAGGACATCTGTAGACCTCGCGCCCCTCCTGGGTGGTCACCGTGAAATGATAGGGGATGGAGATGCCGTTGTTCTGCAGTTCCACTTTCAGGTCCTGGTCGAGCATTCTGAAGTTGACCCGCTCCTCCAGTGGTTTCTCCGATGCCGAATAGAGGATGCTCATCACCACCTGGTCGAGCAGCGCCTTCTGGTACACGTACCTGTTGCGCACGATCTCCTGCATCGACTTGTTGGTCTGCGACAGCGTACTCTTGTCGTTTCTCACGATGAGGACTTTGGGTACGGAAGCCCTGTCGACAGCCTCCTGCTTGGATTGGAATGAAGAGTATCCCTTTCCGTGAGGCAAGTCCTGGTTGAGTGCGCTGACCACAGAGTCGCTTTCCAGGCTCTTCCTTCTGGCCGCTCCGATATCCTTTTCCAGGAACCGGAGGGTCTCGTTCAGTTCCAAGTTGCGCGACACCTGGTTGAGCGAGCGGTTGACCGACTCGTCAAACTGTTCCTTCTTCATGCCGACCATCTCGCTGATATATTTTATCTGCAAGAAAAGCAAAGCAAGGAATGACAGCCCCATGATGATGGCAACAATCCATATCGTTTTCTTTTTCATGGCAGCAAAGTTACACCAAATCTTAATTCATTAACACAAATATGTTAATAAATTCTTCCTGTAGAACATATTTTAACATATTATTCGATTTGTAGTTGTTAATTATCAACTACAATTCAACCACCTCAGCCATCATCCCGCAAAAAGGCCGAAAAGTGTCGTTTCCGCAAAAAAAACGGGATTTCCTTTGCATTCCGCCCGACATGCACTAACTTTGCATCATCATGAGTGACGAGCACCGTTCTTATTTGGAATTTTTGCGTTTCTGCATCGACGAGCAAACCCCGCTTCCCCCGTCAGTCCATACGATAGACTGGGAGAAACTGTATGGTTTTGCCCGCCGCCAGACCGTGGAGGCCACCTACTGGAGCGGCATCGAGCGGCTCGACAAAAGCGGCAAACTGAAACTCAGTCAGGCTGCCGTGCTGTCGTGGATGGCCCGCAGGAAAAACATAGAGAAGCGCAACAACAACACTTATAAGCGTGCGGCATGGGTATGGGGCAATTTTAAAAAAGAAGGTTTCCGCTCCTGTCTGCTCAAGGGTCAGGGAAACGCCCTACTCTACCCCAACCCGACCATGCGCACACCGGGCGACATCGACATCTGGGTAGAGGGAGGCGACAAGAAGGTGATTGCCTACATCGACTCCGTGTATCCCGGCCAGAAACGTTCCTACCACCACATCGACTTCATCACGGTGGGCAAGGTGCCCATAGAGGTTCATTACCGGCCGTCGTGGATGAGCAACCCCATTCACAACCGCCGTCTCCAACGATGGTTTGAGGCTCATGCCGACGAGTGTTTTTCCAACAAGGTAGAAGAATGGGGTTTCTGTGTGCCCACCTTCAACTTCAACACCGTCTATCTGCTCTCCCACATCTACAGCCACCTGCTGCGCGAGGGGGTGGGTCTGCGCCACATCGTCGACTATTACCACCTGCTGAAACAGCGCGGCGACCAACCGCTGCCGTCGGAGCAGGAGTTGCGCCATCTCGGTCTCTACAAGATTGCGGGCGGTCTGATGTGGGTGTTGAACGAGGTGCTGGGATTGGACCGCAAGTACCTGATTTGTGAGCCCAACAAGCGTCACGGCCGCCTGCTGCTCGACGAGATTCTCCATGGCGGGAATTTCGGCAAGCACGACGACCGCATGCTTGGTGGTGACAGCGACAGTGCCATCCGTCACAATATGAAGACTTCCCTGCGCGACTTCCGGCTCATCCGCTACTACCCTTCAGAGTGTTTCTTCGAGCCGTTTTTCCGGATGTGGCATTTTTATTGGCGCAGGAGTCATTAGTCACTGAGTCAGGATATAGTCGACGATGGCCATGGCATCGGCCACAGAGATGATTCCGTCGCCGTTGGCGTCGGCGGCAAAGTGGTCATAGACATAGGGTTCCACCTGGTCGTCGCCGAGAAGGATGTTGACCACCGCCATGACATCGGCCACAGAGACCGACCCGTCCCTGTTGACATCCCTGATGTTGACGGCATTCTCCCCCGGCTTGAGGTATTTGAACTCCACCACGACAGGTTTGTGGTCGCCCAGCGGATTGTCGTTGTCGGTCCCGTCGACGGTGGCATAGATATAGTCCTGCTCGATTTTGAAACTCATCGGCACCAGTTGAACGGCATCCTCGGTTTTGGGATTGAGGTAGATGATTTTGTCCACTACCTCGTAATTGCCGAAATTGGTAGGAATGGACGAATCCGTCAGGTCATTCATCGTGGTGTTGGGATACTGGTTGTAGCGGCACAATTCCACCCAGACGTCGGACACATCATACTGAGTGAACTGGTCGAAGAACTTCGACTTGATGTTCTCGCGCGTCCACCGGCTGTTGGTGTCGCCGATGACCAGTTTGGGCCGGGTGGGGTCGGCCTGGTTGATGGCACCGGCCAGTTGTTGCCACTGTGCCTCCCTCGAGGAGATGGCGTTGCCGGCATCCATGTGAAGCACATACACATCAATCACGATATCGTCGTCCACCGTCATGTCATAATGCCTGAAACCTTTCTTAATATATTGGTTGCCGTCGGTTGAGGTGGTGGAGGTCCATTCTGTCCACGTTTCGTTTTCTGCATTGACTTTCGTGGTTTTCCACAGGAGGTTGAGTCCGTCGGTATCAAACGGTATCCCCAAATCACTGATGCTGAGGGTGGCTCTCACCTCTCCGCTGGCATAGTCTTCACCCAATGCCGACATGAGCGAACCATGGTAGTTGAAATCCTCGCTGACCCCGATGAAATCGTATTGCTTGGCGGACAGGTATTGGCTGATGAGTTTGGTGCCGTCGCTTCCCGGTCCGTCCTTGTTGACGTTGATGACACCAAGAATGGTCGGAGGAAGACCGTCGACATTCAGGGCAACCGCGGTGAACGTTCCCTCCCTGGTCTCTTTTTCGGGTGCGATGCTCAGTGTCACATTACTGCCGGAGGTCTTGAAATACACCTTTCCCCGGTTGAACGCCATCCGCTGCTCCACGGTCTGTGTACTGACCTGGTCGGGGACCGACATGCCATCGTCAGTATAGACCAGTTGCGACAAGTTACCCCTCAACAGGTAGTGCGAAGTAGAAGGAACCTCATAATAGTACCACTGTCCGGGCACAAGCAGCGTATGGTCATCGTTAGGCAGAGGGAGCGCATAGCCGTCGAGGTAGAGGCCTTTGCAGATGAGACGGACATCATCGACCTTGAAGAAGGTCTGGGTCTCCCCTCCGTGTCCATCTACCCACCATTGTGCGGTGCTTCCCGCAGTGACGGTGAGTTTGCGGTTTTGATTGACCGTCACGGGAACCGACACGCTGATGCCCGTAGCATCGCCCTGTCCGCTCACCTCGGTCTTGCTGTTGTTTCCCTGTAAGTACGCCGTTCTGCCTTCCCAGGTAGCCACTACGGCAGAGAGTTCATATTCTCCGGCCGGCACCGACGCCACCTCCTGACTGATATTCAGGTTGGACGCCCACCACAGATAGGCATTGTAGAGGTATCCTCCCTCCTCGTCGGTCATGGTATAGTCGCCACGCACCGACACCTCGGGGTCGTTTGTCACCTTTGGATAGCCCACCCATCCCGTGGCGGCGCCACTCTCGAATGAGGGGTTGGTGATGAGCCAGGTGGCATCCAGGGGCTGTGAGGCCGAGGCCGCATAAAGCCGCTGGACGTTCGCACTGCGCGACAGCGTTTCGAATTGGTCTTTTGCGATACGGAAAATGCGGTAGTGACCCGCCTCGTCGCCGGCCGTATTCTTGCGGTTGAGCGCAATCGCCTCGCCGGCGGCTACTGAGTTGAACCACGGTCCGAGGTAGCCGGAGTAATAGTCGCCTCCCGACAGGGGGTATTTGCCGTTCTCCATGAGCCAATAGCCGTCCTGGAACGACGGTATCAGGTAACTCCATTCGTCGAACGACTTGTCAGTAAACGTATTGACATACATAAATCCCGCACCGTTATGGGTCTGGAAACAGTCGGCGGAATAGACGAGATTTCGGAATCCGATATAGTTGCCCTCCTTCTCTAAATAGAAGAAGTTGGACCTTTCGAGCACGGGGTCGCTATCGGCGGCGACATACCTCAGTGCCTTGGTCTGCGCTGTGGCCCAGCCGGGTTTGTCCTGAAAAGGACCCACGCCCACCACCAGTCCGGCATCCTCGGCTGCTGCCAGGATATAGCAGTAGCCGGTTCCGGGGAGGAGGTCTGCGGCTGACGTCACTTCCACGAACCCTCTTTCCGAAGTGAGGTAGGTGGTGTAGTCGGCCGCCTTGGCCATATTGGAGGTTAACAAAAGAAGGATGGCGAACCATCCGTAGATAAGGTTTTTCATAGGCTTTATTGTTTGTGTTGTCAAGTCATCTTTCCAGATTCCACGTCCCTCATCCCGTTGAGGAAGGCGGCGGCATCCATCCGCTTCTTGCCCGCCATCTGGAGTGAGAGCACCTGCAAAGGACCGTCGCCCGCAAGGACATACATCTTGCCCTTCTCCACCAGGATGGTACCGGGGTCGCCCGTCCGTTTCAGGTCCGGACATTTGGCGGTCTTGTATATTTTCACCGTCACGGGTTCTGAACCGTCCGAGCGGTCGAGGGTGGTCCATGCACCGGGATACGGACTCAGTCCACGGACAAAGTCATAGAGCCGTTTGGCGGGCAGCGACCAGTCCATCCGGCAGGTCTCCTTGAAAATCTTGGGTGCCGGACGCAGTTCCGTGCCGTCCATCAGCGTCTCCTGCGGCAGTGCCTCCAACTGGCCATCGCTCTCGATAATCCGGTCGATGGTCTCCAGTGCGGCCTCTGCGCCGAGTTTCATCAGTCCGTCGTAGACATATTCCACATCGGCCTCGTCAGGGATGGGGAACTCGCGCCGCAGGATGACCCGGCCCGTATCGATGTCATGGTCGAGGAAGAACGTGGTGACTCCCGTCATCACCTCTCCGTTGATGACCGCCCAGTTGATAGGCGCTGCGCCACGGTATTGCGGCAGGAGGGCAGCATGGACATTGAACGTGCCCAACCGCGGCATGCCCCACACCACCTCGGGCAGCATCCTGAAGGCCACCACCACCTGGAGGTCGGCCCCGAAAGCCCTCAACTGTTCCACAAAAGCGGGGTCTTTCATCTTCTCGGGCTGCAGCACGGGGATGCCCTTCTCCAGGGCGTATTTCTTCACTTCTGAAGGTTGGAGCACGCTGCCATGACGCCCCACTGGTTTGTCGGGTTGTGTGACCACGGCGACCACCTGATAGCCGCCGTCGACCAAAGCGCTGAGTGTGCCGACAGCAAATTCAGGGGTTCCCATAAAAACGATTTTCAAATCTTCCTTTTTCATAGCATTTCAGCATTTATATTACTCTGCCGACATGTCGGCCACCATTTTCCGGTACATCGCATACATACGTGTGCGCGAGATGTATCCCCGCAGGCGGTGGTCGTTGTCGATGACGGGCAGCACGGCGGCATCCGTCTCATCGAAGACCTTCATCACATCCTCCATGGGGTCTTTCATGCCCAGCGTGGCGGCCGGCTGACTCATCAGTTGCCTGACCTGGAAATGGGAGTACAACTCTATCCGGAACATGACATTGCGTATCTTGTCCAAATCCACCTCGCCCAAGAGTGTTCCCGCATGGTCGAGCACAGGCAGGAAGCGGGAGGAACTCATGCTGATGACATGGACCAGTTTTCCGAGCGGCATATCAGGGTCTACCGACGTATAGTTTCTATCGATGATGCTGTCGAGACTCATCAGGGTGAGCAC
>CACXDY010000070.1 GCA_902766505.1 uncultured Prevotellaceae bacterium | reverse complement strand
GATTTGTGGAATAAGACACTCGAACTCACTCAGGAGCGCATCAATCTCTATGCCCAGAAGATAAACTTCGCCATTGAACGATGGGACATGGATTACGACCTTGCCGAGCAAAAAATAAAGCCCAACTACATGCAGCGCAAGGCTTTGAAAGAGCTCAATCGTAACAGGGCTATAGGCGTAGGACGGGCGCTTGTTGTTTCTGCTACTGGTTCTGGTAAGACCTTTCTGGCTGCTTTCGATGCGCTCAACTTTGCGCCCGACAGATTGCTGTACGTCGTTCATGAAGGTTCAATCCTGCGCAGGTCGCTTGAGACATTTCAGGAGGTATTTGGCGGTTTAAAGACCTGCGGCATGTATTCTGGTGAAGCTAAGGAATTGGAGGCAGATTTCATTTTCTCAACAAACGTTTCCATGTGTCACTCGCTGGATTTGTTTGATAAGAAGGAGTTCGATTATATCATTATTGACGAGTGTCACCATGCGGTAGCTGACACTTATCGCCAAATCATCGATTACTTTGAGCCAGAATTTCTTCTGGGTTTGACGGCCACGGAGAACCGTATGGACAATCAGGATGTTGTGGAGCTCTTTGGCAATAATATTCCATACGAATTGCGCCTACGCGATGCCATCATCAACGACCTCATTGTACCTTTCCATTACTACGGCATTCGTGATGAATTAGTGGATTATGGGTTGAGCGACTCTGCTGAACGACGGCTAATAGCACAGTTGTCAAACGAGGACAATTGTGAATTCATTTACCAGCAGATCGAAAAACATCGTCCTCAGGGGCAAAAGCTGAAAGCTTTGGCATTCTGTCGCAATATCCAGCATGCACGTATGATGAAAGAAAATATGGATGATTATTATCATACTGCTTTCTTAAGTGGAAAAAATAAAACTGGAGAACGTATTCGAGCATACAACGACCTTCAAAATGACAGCAAGGATTTGGAAATACTCTTTGCAGTTGACATACTGAATGAGGGTGTGGATATTCCAGGCGTCAACATGGTGTTGTTCCTGCGTCCAACGGAATCGAGCACTATATTCATACAGCAATTGGGTCGTGGACTCCGTAAGTATCAAAACAAGAGTTATGTCACTATCCTCGACTTTATAGGCAACAGTTACAAACGAAGTGTTCACATAGCCTTGGCATTAGGTAGTCTATCAAAAGGCTTTATCCTTGAAAAGAAGTTGCTGAAGTATATGGTCAGAGATGATTTTCGTGTACTTGGTTTGGAGAAATATGGGGTTCAGATCAATATCGATGACTTATCGAAAGAAGAAATACTCCACCATATAGACAACGAGAATTTCAACCATATACGCTATTTGAAGAAAGACTACCAAAACTTCAAGAGCTATTTGAAGACGCCAACA
The DNA here is from genome assembly GCA_902766505.1 of uncultured Prevotellaceae bacterium. Taxonomy (GTDB): domain Bacteria; phylum Bacteroidota; class Bacteroidia; order Bacteroidales; family Bacteroidaceae; genus Prevotella. The sequence goes on along the minus strand of CACXDY010000070.1, from coordinate 1,484 downwards.
TTTCCCAAGCATATGGATTACGTGAATAGTGACTATGCACCTAATCTGCTGAAGTTCATGAGCATTAAGATAAAAGATGGTGAATCATATAGAAAAACTAATTCATACTATGGTTTCTTGAAGGGCATTAACGAAGATGTTCCGCTATTTACAGAAGAGCAAATAACAGCCATCAATTACATGTCAAGTCTTCTTCCGCTTGTTCGCAGACATGAATTTCTCGTGGTGAAATATCTACTTAATGGCGTTACTTCCGAAAGCATCATTCGTCAGAAGGTTTCAGATGAAATTGCTGGTTATACCGATGAGCAGATGGATCATGCACTTAGATTCATGAGAGAAGGCAAAGTAATACTGCAATCGGATGGAATCATACACTTCTGTTGTGATGTTGACCCTGAATTCGTTGAATTTGTATCAGACCTGCTTGAATATGGATTGTCGCAGTATTCTGTCAGATACAAGGATGAAGATGACTTCCTGCTGTATCAGGATTATCGCCAAGACCAAGCACTGTTGAAGATTCTTGAAAACCCTAAGCACAACCAATTGGGAACCTATTACAAGAACGGCAACATGTACATCTTTGCCGGTCTAAAGAAGGATGATTCTGTGCAGGAACATCTAAACTATAAAGATAAGTTCCTCGACAGCGAAACCTTTCAATGGGAAAGTATCGCACATATCAAAGTGGACGAAGAACGTAAGCAAAAAGAGAGCAAACGGGTATTCGTATTTGTTCGAAAAGTGGAAGCAGAGAATGGTATTACCTTGCCATTTACATTTGTGGGTACAGGCCGGTTACATAATCCACGTAAAGATGCCACCACAAATGGTTCCATTCTTTATGATATACACATGGACACACCACTTCCAGATGATCTGATGGAAGATTTCAAATGGACCGCATAAGAATAGACAATTATGAAACAGATAGAAGTAGTTGCAGCGATTATCTGTGAAGAGGGTAAGATTTTCGCCACCCAACGAGGATACGGTGAATGGAAAGACTGTGGGGAGTTTCCTGTTAGAAAAATGGAGACTGGAGAAATATCTGAGGAAGCACTGAAGCGAGAGATTCGTGAGGAGCTTTCGACAGAAATCAGTGTGGATAAGTTTCTCTGTACTGTAGAATTTGACTACCCATAATTCCATCTGATGATGTATTGTTATCTCTGCTCGCTCATTGGCCATGCGCTGCATCTGAATGAACACAAGTCGGCAAAGTGGCTCACAAAGGGTGAATTGGATAACGTTAGATGGTTACCTGCCGATATAGAGGTGATTAATAATTTATTACACTTTGAGTTTATTATGTTTTAACTTATGTTTGATATAACGATTATATAGCATTTCATGGCAAAGCGTAGAGAAATACGAAATAGCACCGTTGAGTTCCTGATATTCCAAATTGAGGGAAAAGAACAAGGTGTCGAGGTCTATTATAAAGATAAGACTGTATGGTGTACCCAAAAAGCAATGGG
>CACXDY010000069.1 GCA_902766505.1 uncultured Prevotellaceae bacterium | reverse complement strand
GAGACAGGATAATACAATAATTAGCATTTTTTCACGTTAAAAAAATGATATGGGCAAAAGAGAGAAAAGCAAGGATTATTCACACGTTTTGAAGTACACCGGTCTTTTCGGCGGTGTACAGGGGGTGAACATCCTTGTGGGTATAGCCCGCAACAAGTTGGTGGCCGAGATTCTCGGACCTGCAGGCATGGGCTTGATTTCTCTTTTCAATTCCACCATCAACTTGATTTCCAATTCCACCAACCTCGGCATCTCCATGAGTGCCGTCAAGAGCATCTCCGAGGCTTATGACAACAAGGACGAGGAAAAGATGCGGAGGATTATCAGCATGGTCAGGGCTTGGAGCATATTGACTGCAGTGGCTGGTATGGCGCTGTGCATCTTCCTCAGTCCGTGGCTCAGCAGATGGACCTTCGGATGGGGAAACCACACCCTTCATTTCATTTTCCTCTCGCCTGTCGTGGCCATCTTGGCTTTAACGGGTGGTGAGATGTCTATCCTCAAGGGAATGCGGAGACTCAGGGCATTGGCCAAAATATCGGTCTACAATGTGGTGGCAGCCCTGTTCACGTCGGTCCCTCTGTATTTCTTCTTCGGCGAGGCGGCTATTGTTCCCTCATTGCTGGTCATGGCCCTCACGCAGATGTTGCTGACCATCGGCTTCTCCTGGAAGATGTTCCCTTTCGAAAACCCGTTCGGGAAGGGTGTTATTGGTAAGGGCATGGGGATGGTGAAGTTGGGCGTGGCCTTTGTCTTGGCAGGCATTTTGGGCAGTGGAGCAGATTTCCTAATCAGGTCTTTTCTCAGTTACAATTCCTCGTTGGAGACGGTAGGTCTCTACAGTGCGGGATATATGATGACGATGACCTATGCCTCGATGGTGTTTTCGGCCATGGAGACGGATTTCTTTCCCAGGTTGTCGGCCAACCACCATCTGGTGACGACCACCAACACCATCGTCAACAGGCAAATCGAGGTGTCTCTGCTCCTCGTGGCCCCCATGTTGGTCTTCTTTATCATTGGTGTGCCTATCCTGTTGCCGTTGCTCTATAGCGGGAAGTTCACTCCCGTCATCGGAATGGTGCAAATCACGGTGTTTGCCATTTTCATGCGTGCCATCAAATTGCCCATGGCATACCTTCCCCTTGCCAAGGGCGACTCCCGTTCTTACCTGTTGTTGGAGGGCATCTATGATATCCTGCTCGTCATTGCCGTCGTGCTGGCCTTCCTCCAATGGGGATTGTTGGGATGTGGTATCGCTATTACCATAGTCGGGTTCTTGGATTTCCTGATTATCCTTTTCTATACCAAATACAAATATGGTTATCGCATGTCGGTCAATGTCAAGACGTATGCGCTGATGCAACTGCCTTTCTGCGTCCTTGCCTATGCTGTGGTGGCTTTCGTACATAACCAGTGGGTATATTGGATTCTCGGTGTCTTGCTCGGATGTGCAAGTCTGTTCCTCTCTGTCCATATCTTGAGACAGAAGACAAGACTCTGGCAGTCTATCAAAAACCGGTTCAACAGGAGGTTCCGACATGCATAAGGTCGCTGTGCTCATCGCCGCTTACAATGCAGAGAAATACCTGGCTGCCTGCATGGATTCGCTGCTTTCACAGACGATGACCGACTTTGAGGCCATCTGTGTGGACGACGGGTCGACGGACACCACTTACCAAATTCTTCAACAGTATGCCGGAAAGGATGACAGGGTGCGTGTGGTCAGGTTGGAGGAAAATGGCGGACAGGCGGCAGCCAGAAATGTGGCGCTGGAGATGTCGGACAGCGAATATGTCTGTATGCTGGACAGCGACGACTGGTTGTCGGACGATGCGTTGGAGCAAGCCTGCGAGGTGCTGGACAACGAACCCGAAACCGACTGCGTGCTGTTTCAGGTCGTGGAAGTGTATGACGACCATCAACGGACCTATCCCTTGCCCGACTTCTATTCTCTCTCCGGCCCCGAGGCGTTTGAGAAAAGTCTCACATGGCAAATCCATGGACTCTATATGGTCAGGTCGGAACTCCACAAGCGGTTCCCCTACGACACCACCACACGGGCGTACAGTGACGACAACACCACCCGGCTCCACTATCTTTACTCCGGACAGGTCAGACAGTGCAGCGGAACCTATTTCTACCGGCAGCATACCCAATCTGTCACGCATGGCGTGTCGGTCAGGCGATTCGACTATCTCAGGGCCAACGAGAGCATGAAACGGCAGATGGAGGAAATGCACACTCCGGCGAGAATCATGAAACTATACGAACGGGTGAGATGGCTCAATCTCATCGACACTTATATGTTCTATTTCCAGCACCGCAAACAACTGGCACCTGAGGAGGCTGCCTATGGACTGAATGAAATCAGGCGGGTATGGAAAAATGTGGATACCCGCGAGCTGCCGTGGGAATTGAAGGCTAAACCGGGCTATATGCCTCTCAAACCATTTTTCTCTCTTTTCAGGGCACAGGAGGAAACCTATTTCTTCCTAAGACGTTTGGTCAAGGAAAAATGAGCATGGATTGCGCAAATTCTCTAAAAAAAACGAAGATAGTTCAGCTATTTTTTATACTTTTGCATGGATTACTATTAACCTTGACGAAATAAAGGGCTTATGACGCTGATAATTGTTGCCATTTTAATCATCAGCTATCTGCTCATCTCCACGGAGCATCTTACCAACGTCAATAAGGCGGCTGTGGCTATGTTTGCCGGCACCGTCGGATGGGTGTTGTATATCTGCTATGGCACCGACTTCGTCATGAGAGAGCATCAAGGTGATTATGTAGATTTCCTCAATGGCGCTGTGGCTACCAGTTCGGCTGTCAAGCAATATATCGCGCAGAATATCTTCCTCATCTATGTGGGAAGGGCGGCAGAGATTGTGCTGTTTCTCCTCGCTACGATGACGATTGTGGAAATCCTCAACAACAACGGATGCTTCGACTTCCTCACCCCCTTGGTGAGGCACAGCAAGAGCAGGAGACTGATATGGTCGGTCTCTGCAGTCACCTTCCTCATCTCGGCCAATTTGGACAACCTGACCACCACGGTGCTGATGCTCATGGCATGCCATAATCTTGTCTCCGACAAGAAGTCGCGCTTCATTTTGGGCAGCACGGTGGTCATTTCTGCCAATGCCGGAGGGGCCATGACGGTCATCGGCGACCCCGCCGGGGTGTATCTTTGGAATATGAATGCCATCACTGCCACCAATTTCTCCATGTCGTTGCTGGTGCCCTGTCTGGTGGCTTGGGCAATCCCCGTCTTCCTCCTGAGCAGAATGTTGCCCGAGCGGGTGAACATTTCCTGGAGACCCATGCCTTATCGGGGCGATGATACCAACCTGAATGTCTGGCAGAGGGCGCTGATGCTCTTCGTTGGCATCGGAGGACTTTGGTTTATCCCCACATTCCATAACATCACCAAACTCAGTCCTTTCTTGGGCGCCCTGTGTGTGTTGGCGGTCCTGTGGATTGTCAATGAGATTTTCAACCATAAACTTTACAATGTTGTCCAGATGACGGGAAAGCGGATACCAAGGGTGCTGCAGTACGACATCATCCAGATGATGCTGTTTGTCACGGGAATGATGCTGGCAGTAGGTGTGGTGAGCGAGACGGGAGTTACACGTTGGCTGGCCGGCATTTGCGATACTTATATTCATAATGTATGGATTATGGGAGCCATCGCAGGCGTCATCAGCAGCGTTCTCGACAATTTTGCCACGGCCTTGAGTTTCTTCTCCTTGTATCCCGTCAACGAAACTCCTGACCTGGCCAATACCTACAGTTCCTTGTTTGCCACCAATGGTTGCTATTGGAAGGTGGTGGCTTATTGCACCGCCTTGACAGGAAACATCCTCGCCGTAGGCTCGATGAGTGGCATCGCCATGCTGAAAATGGAAAGGATGCCCGTTATGTGGTATTTAAAGAAAATAGGGCCTAAAGCATTGCTGGGATGGGCTGCCGGCTTGTTGGTGATGATATTGCTGGCGCCATTATTTAGTTAACAACTAATCTATTATATCTATATCATGGCAAGAATCAAAACAATTGGGGTAATGACATCGGGCGGCGATGCACCCGGTATGAATGCGGCCATACGTGCCGTCACAAGGGCAGGTATCTGCAATGGATTCAAAATCATGGGAATCTACCGCGGATATGATGGGCTCATCAATGATGAAATCCAACCTTTTACCACCGAGAACGTCAGTGGTATCATCATGTCGGGAGGTACCATCCTCAAAACCGCACGTAGCAAGGAGTTTATGACTCCCGAGGGAAAAAAGAAAGCCTACGACACCATGGTCAAGAGGGGTATCGACGCCCTCATCGTCATTGGCGGAAACGGTTCTCTCACGGGTGCCATGGAATTTGCCAGGGAGTATGATGTGTGCTGCATCGGACTGCCTGGAACCATCGACAACGACTTGTATGGCACCGATTCCACCATCGGCTATGACACCACCATGAATACCATCATGGATTGTGTCGACCGCATCCGTGACACGGCTCAAAGCCATGAGAGAATCTTCTTCGTCGAGGTGATGGGAAGGGATGCCGGTTTCCTGGCTCAAAACAGTGCCATCGCCAGCGGTGCCGAGGCTGCCATCATTCCTGAGGACTCGACCGGTGTGGACCAGTTGGCACGGTTCATGGAGCGGGGCATACGAAAGTCGAAGAAAAGTTGTATCGTCATCGTCTCCGAAAGTCCCAAATGCGGCGCACTCTATTATGCAGACAGGGTCAGGAAGGAATTTCCCAATTTCGATGTGAGGGTGTCTATTCTCGGACATCTCCAGAGAGGTGGACGTCCCACGGCTCACGACCGTATCCTCGCCAGCCGTACTGGTGTAGGAGCCATCGAGGCCATCATCCAGGGACAGCGGAATGTCATGGTGGGAATACGCAACAATGAGATAGTGTATGTCCCTCTCGTAGAGGCTATCCGCAGCGACAAACCGTTTGACAGGAAATTGATCAAGGTGCTCGACGAGTTGAGCATCTGATGTCCTGGATAGACCGCTCTGTCCTGGTTGCGGGAGGATTCTTTTCGTTGCGCAACAAATAAAAAATGTCGCCAATAATTTGGGCACAATAAAAATAAATGTTAATTTTGCGAAATACATTAAGCGACTTTTAAATTTAATATCTAAAAATACTTTTTTATGGCACAACTTAACGGACGCATTTCTCAGATCATCGGTCCTGTCATTGATGTCTATTATGATACCAACGGACTCGATCCAGAGAAAGTGCTACCAAAAATTCATGATGCGCTGAAAATCGTGAAACCCGACGGCAAAGAACTCATCGTCGAGGTGCAGCAGCACATCGGTGAGGATACAGTGAGATGTGTGGCCATGGACAATACTGACGGATTGATGAGAGGGTTGGAAGCCATTTCTACCGGATTCCCCATCCTCATGCCGGCAGGTGACCAAATCAAGGGACGCATGCTCAATGTCATCGGACAACCTATCGACGGTATGAATACGCTCGACATGAGAGGAGCGTATCCCATTCACCGTGAAGCACCTAAGTTTGACGAGCTCTCCACACAAAAGGAGATGCTTACTACCGGTATCAAGGTCATCGACCTGCTCGAACCTTATATGAAAGGTGGAAAAATCGGACTCTTCGGAGGTGCCGGTGTGGGCAAGACCGTGTTGATCATGGAACTTATCAACAACATCGCCAAAGGACACAACGGATACTCGGTATTCGCCGGTGTGGGCGAGCGCACCCGTGAGGGCAACGACCTCATCAGGGAAATGATTGAGAGCGGTGTGGTCAGGTATGGCGAGAAATTCAAAAAAGCCATGGACGAAGGCAAGTGGGACCTCTCACTCGTCGATAAGGAAGAACTCAAGAAGAGTCAGGCCACGCTGGTCTATGGTCAGATGAATGAGCCTCCTGGAGCACGTGCCTCCGTCGCACTCTCCGGACTGACGGTGGCTGAGGAGTTCCGCGACAATGGTGGAAAAGACGGTGAGGCAGCAGATATCCTCTTCTTCATCGACAATATTTTCCGTTTCACACAGGCAGGTTCAGAGGTGTCCGCACTCCTCGGACGTATGCCTTCGGCCGTGGGTTACCAACCGACGCTGGCTTCTGAGATGGGTACCATGCAGGAGCGTATCACTTCCACCAAGAAGGGCTCCATCACGTCTGTACAGGCCGTCTATGTGCCTGCCGACGACTTGACCGACCCTGCTCCCGCCACTACCTTTACCCACCTGGATGCCACCACGGAGTTGAGCCGTAAAATCACACAGCTCGGTATCTATCCCGCTGTGGATCCTCTCGGAAGTACCTCCCGTATCCTCGACCCGCTGATTGTCGGCAAGGACCACTACGACTGCGCACAGCGCGTCAAGCAGATTCTGCAGCGATACAACGAGTTGCAGGACATCATCGCCATCCTCGGTATGGATGAACTTTCCGATGAGGACAAGGTGACCGTCAACAGGGCACGCCGTGTGCAGCGATTCCTCTCACAGCCTTTCACCGTGGCCGAACAGTTCACGGGCGTCAAGGGTGTCATGGTCTCCATCGAGGATACCATCAAGGGATTCAATATGATTCTTGACGGCGAGGTGGATTATCTGCCTGAGCAGGCATTCCTGAATGTTGGCACCATTGAGGATGCCATCGAGAAGGGTAAGAAACTGCTCGAGCAGGCTAAAGGCTGATCATACGCTAATCTCACTACTATGCTGAAACTTAGAATCGTATCACCTGAGAATGTGGCCTACGACGGTGAGGTGGAGAGCGTGAAAGTGCCAGGCATGCTGGGCAATTTTGAGATTCTCAACAACCACGCTCCCATCATATCCGCCTTGCAGAAAGGCTTCGTTGAGTATGTCAACAGCGACGGAAGACATCAACTCCATATCAATGGAGGGTTCGTCGAGGTGCAGAAAAACAGTGTGAGCCTTTGTGTGGAGGTGATGTGACACTGGAGCCGGAGACATGACGGGTATAGCGGCTTTTTTCGCTGTGTTTGTCTTCACCGTGCTGACGGTGAGTTACAACAAGGGCAGACGGTTTGTGCTGGAACACCATCCAGACAGCCTTGTGAAATTTCATTTCATCATGGTGGCCGTCAGATTCCTGTTCGCTGTCACAATGGTTGGCATCTTCGCCGTGCTCTCCGACAGTAGAGAAGAACTCATGTCGTTCGCAGCCGTGGTTCTTGTCTCTTACTTCGTGATGATAGCTGTTACGCTTATCGTAAAACATTGATTATAATGAAATATATTAAACATCTGATTTGTCTCATTGGGTTGTTGTTGACCATAACACCCATGTCGGCAGAGGAAAGCGAACCCCTCAATATCTCGCATGTTGTCCTGGAGCACATCAAGGACTCCTACGAATGGCACGTCACAGACATCGGGGAACGGCAGATTATCATACACCTGCCTGTCATCGTGAACTCCTCGACCGGATGGCATGTCTTCTGCAGCTCGCAGTTTGAGCACCATCCCAATGCCGACGGGTATAGAATGGGTCCGCATAACCTGGCCATCGCCACAAAGGGTGACCATGAGGGGAAAATCGTGGAGTTGACGCCTGAAGGAGAGAAAAGACCTTGGGACATCTCCATCACGAAAACAGTGGCCAATATGTTTATTTGTGCCATTATCCTCCTGCTGTGCATCCTCCTCCCGGCACGGTGGTACAGGAAACACAAGCCCAGCGATGAGGCGCCCAAGGGATTCACAGGGTTGATAGAACTCTTGGTGATGTATGTGGTGGATGAAATCATCAAGCCCGGTGTGGGAAAGGGATACGAGAAATATTGCCCCTATCTGCTCACCTGCTTCTTCTTCATCTTCACCTGCAACATCATGGGACTGATTCCGTTCCCTCCAGGAGGTGGCAATGTGACGGGAAATATCGCCGTGACTTTCTTCCTTGCACTCTGTACGTTCATCATCGTGCAGTTCAGTGGAAACAAGCACTACTGGAAGGACATCTTCTGGCCCGATGTACCCCTGGCCCTCAAGGCTTTCCCGCTCATTCCGGCCATTGAGTTCGTTGGCATCTTCACGAAGCCGTTCGCACTCATGATCCGACTCTTCGCAAACATCATGGCAGGCCATGCCATCGCCATCTCTCTCGTTTGCATCATCTTCCTCGTGTCGGCGAAGTCCATCGGCGTGTTCCTGGGCATGAGCGGCGTGAGTGTCATTATGAGTGTGTTCATGTCCACTCTTGAGGTGCTCGTCTGCTTCATCCAGGCCATGGTGTTCACCATGCTCAGTTCCATCTTCATCGGACTGGCAAGGACAGAACCCGAACATGAGTAATCCAAGTATTTACAGATAATAATTCAAATAATAATTTAAATTTTACAACTATGATTTCAACATTATTAGCAGTAGAAGGCATCGCAAAATTCGGAGCAGCTGTCGGAGCAGGACTTGCTGCAATCGGTGCAGGTATCGGTATCGGTAAAATCGGTGGACAGGCTATGGACGCTATGGCACGTCAGCCGGAAGTGATGAACAAACTGTTCACTAACATGATTGTGGCTGCTGCGCTTATCGAAGGTGTTGCCCTCTTCGCAGCCGTGATTGCATTCCTCTGCGTAGGATAATACTAAGAGTTTTTTTGCTTTCATTTTATCAATCTCAAGCGTATGGATTTATTGATTCCGAGTAGCGGCTTGCTGTTCTGGATGACCATCACTTTCTTCATTGTGCTGTTCATTCTGTGGAAGTGGGGCTTTCCTGCCATTACCGATATGGTCAGGGAAAGAAACGCTTTCATCAACGACAGCCTGAAGAAAGCACATGAGGCCAACGACAGATTAGCCAACTTGCAACAAGAAGGTGAATCCATTCTGCAGGAGGCAAGGGGAGAACAGGCCAGAATCCTTGAGGACGCTGCCAAGACACGCGACAATATCGTGGGCATGGCGCAGGACAAGGCAAAGGCCGAGGGCGCAAGAATTATTTCTGCCGCTAAAATTGAGGCGGACAATGTGAGGCAAAACGCCATCAGCGATATCAGGTCGCAAGTGGCACAGCTCTCCGTACAAATCGCCGAGAAAGTTCTCCGTGAAAAACTGTCGACCAACCAAGCGCAGATGGATTTCATCAATAGAATGCTTGATGAGGTAGTTGTGGATAGTAATAACAAGTAATTGTCATGGATATAGGTGTAATATCGGTAAGGTATGCCAGGGCACTGATTAAAAGTGCCATTGAGCAAAAAATCCAGGACAGGGTCTATAAGGAAATGCAGACGCTTCTGCAGAGTTTCATCAAGGTCCCCCAACTGAGATTTACAATCGACAACCCTATGCTCGATAAAAGCACAAAGGAGAGACTGCTGGTCACCGCCAGCGGGACCGACGTCTCGGATCTCACCAAGAGATTCATCCAACTCGTGCTTTCTGAGGGTAGGGAGAGCACCATCAAATTCATGGCTGCATCATTTATCACACTCTACAGGAAAAAATACAACATCACCAGTGGGAAACTCATCACCGCTGTCCCCGTCACACCCGACGTGGAAAAGAAATTGAAGCAGAAGGTGGAGAGCCGGACTAATGGTCATGTGGAATTCCAGACTGTGGTGAATCCGGAAATCATCGGAGGATATATCCTCGAGTATGATACCTACAGATTGGATGCCAGTATTCAAAACCAACTCAGATCCATTCTCACTCAACTTAGCAGATAATGACGTCGTGTACCAGACGACTCGTCGGGATGGCACACACGATTACCGAAAACAGAAAAACAACATTAAATGGCTGATAAAATAAAACCAAGCGAAGTCTCTGAGGTGTTGCTCCAACAGCTCCGAGCCGTCAGTACGCAGGAAAAATTCGATGAGGTGGGCACCGTGCTCGAAGTGAGTGATGGTGTGGCCCGCATCTATGGACTCCGAAATGCAGAGGCCAACGAACTCCTCGAATTTGAAAATGGTACGATGGCCATCGTGATGAACCTGGAGGAAGACAACGTGGGATGCGTGCTCTTGGGTACCACTTCCGGCATCAAGGAAGGAATGGTGGTCAAAAGAACCAAGAGAATCGCTTCCATCAGGGTCAACAAGAATATGCTCGGAAGGGTCATCAACCCTCTCGGACAGGCTATCGACGGACAGGGGGATATTGACCTCTCCAACTCCTTCGAAATGCCTTTGGACAGAAAAGCACCTGGTGTGATTTACCGTCAACCAGTGAAAGAACCGCTACAGACAGGACTGAAGGCGGTAGACTCCATGATTCCTATAGGAAGAGGACAGCGTGAGCTGATTATTGGAGACCGCCAGACAGGAAAGACGGCCATTGCCGTCGATACCATCATCAATCAGAAAAGTTTCTACCAGGCAGGAAAACCTGTATACTGCATCTATGTGGCTATCGGACAAAAGGCTTCTACTGTAGCCGCCCTGGTTCAGAACCTCAAGGAACATGGGGCTATGGACTACACCATCGTGGTGTCGGCTACTGCTGCCGACCCCGCTGCCATGCAGTATTATGCTCCTTTCGCAGGTGCTGCCATCGGAGAGTTCTTCAGAGACCGGGGCGAGTCTGCCCTCGTCGTCTACGACGACCTGTCCAAGCAGGCTGTGGCCTACCGTGAGGTGTCGCTGATTCTGAGAAGACCTTCCGGCCGTGAGGCATATCCCGGCGATGTGTTCTATCTCCACAGCCGTCTGTTGGAGCGTGCTGCCAAGATGAACGAGCAGCAGGAAGTGGCCGAAAAGATGAACGACCTGCCGGAGTGCATGAAGGGCCACGTCAAAGGTGGCGGTTCGCTGACCGCTCTGCCTATCATCGAGACGCAGGCTGGCGACG
>CACXDY010000068.1 GCA_902766505.1 uncultured Prevotellaceae bacterium | reverse complement strand
CCTGAAAAGCATATTCACCAATCGACTCTACGGAGTTGGGGATATTGACCGATTTCAAGGACACACATTCTGTAAAAGCCTCATCACCAATGGAGACGAGTTTGTAATAGACTCCATTATAAAGTACTCTCCAGTTAAGAACGAGTTCTACTGGTCCGTATTCATCCTCATCGAGATTGGCGACATTAGGATCGTTCGGATCGAGTACATTCAACCAATAATTATTGTCCCATCCTATAACGGATACCGTCTGTTCCTGCTCATCAACGACAGAATACTTGATTCCGTCAACAGTGAAGATGGCTGCAGAGACAAACGTTGCCGTCAAGACTGACATCAAAGTAAGCAATGTTCTCAAATGTCTCATATACAAATTACACCTTATTATTATATTAAGAGATTATTTCTAAAAAAACCCCCTCCCCAACCCTAAGGAAATGGGCATAAGGAGGGGGTCCTTGTATGAAGGGACAAATTACTTCACAACGACTTTCTTGCCATTGACAATGTAGATGCCTTTCTGTGCGGCTTTCTCCACCTTCACACCAGAGATGGTGTAAGTGTCACCGGCTGCCTCATCAGCAGTCATCTGGGAAATGCCGGAAGTCTCCTCGAAGATGAAACCATCAACAGCGGCTCCGTTGCCAGTGTAGTAAGCCTTGTAGAGGGGAATCTCAACACCTTTTTCGACCTTGTAGAAACCGACTCCAGCACTTTTCTTAGCAAGAGCATAGATGGATTCATCACCAACGGGGAGTGTTTCATAGGCTGTACCCTCGAGCACATTAGCGCTGACGTCGTCGGTCTCGTCGAGAGTAGTGGTCAGAGTATAATCTCCTGGTTCACCCTGGATAATGACTGGGCATCCTGCAGGAACCTTGGTTACCTGGGTGCGTGTCATGTAGGTCTCACCGGTAATGTCGGTACCGATGCTTGCCTTGAAATCATTGTTGGTGAAGTCAAGAGCGACAGGCCAGCAGAGAGTGCTGTATCCACTCTCACCGATAGTATAGTCTAAGGAGTAGTTGAACTCTGCATCAACATCGGGGTAATTGACACCTGAGATACCATCGGTGAAAACGATGGGCTGAGGACCATTTTTGCCAGGGATACCACACACCATGATCTTGTTGAGGATGGAGTCGCCGTATTCACCATTGGATGTATAGGCACGGTCGGTAATCTTGACACGCATTTTCACCAGCGGCTCTGTTGTTTCATAAAGGAAAGGCTCGCCACCCATTGAGGTTGCAATCAGACGCAACTCGTTGTAACCTGTCTTATTATCTTCGGATGTGATAGGATAAAATTTCTGAGTAATGGTTACGCCCAAATCCTGCATGGAAGGAGATGTGATGGAGAAATACTTGGGGTTGCTGTTAGAACCACCCATCTTCACGAATTCAACACCTACTGGAACCAGAACTCTGAGCTGGAAACCAGTAAATACCTCCAACATGTCTTCACTCACCGTGATGCTAAGATCAACATCGGTCACATCGCCCAACTTCAGGTCGGGTTTTTGAACGGTCAAGGTAAGTCCATCTTCTGCAAATGAACTGCCTGCCATCAACAACATGGCAATTCCGAGTAACAATTTCTTCATAATAGTTTACTTTTACGTTGTTATTTTGTTTATTATCAATTTCTTGAAGATATCAATCCAATATCATGTCCACTACCGCCATGGCATCAACGACATTGATTTCGCCGTCGCCATTGATATCCATGGTACTGTAGGTGAGTGCATCGGAATTGGTGAGCACTTCGATGATGGCCATGGCATCCGTCACGTTGACGAAACCATCAAAATCCACATCACCCTCGATTTTATCCACGGTTGTAACGGTAAATGAGTCCTTAGCCCATGAACCTTTGGCTGAAGCAGAGGTGGAATAAACCATATCATACAAGTTGACCGTTCCGCCCTTGAATGTTTCATCAGCTGTCACGGAAAGCCTGAGCACGGCCACATCCTTCAAAGGCAGCGGTGTCAGATTGAAGGAAGTAGACACCAAGCGGTAGGTGTTGGTGCTGAGCAAACCGACATAGAGATCCTGCTCGGCATCTTCTACGTTGGATGTCAGTTTGCATTGGTCGGTGTTGAGAGTCAGTCCTGCCGGCATTTTCAGGTCGATCTGGAAAGAGACGATTCCGTCTTTGGCAGGAAGGACATAAACATAGAAGTCGCGCGTTTCGCCGGCTGCTATGTTGATGGCTTTTGTGTTCACTGATTTTGCTCCTACAAGCTGTGCGAAGCCAAGGAGGGCAAAGAGCGTCAATAGAAACTTGCGTTGAATCATTCGTGTCTGCGTTTGTTTAATATCGCCAACAATCAATTACTTTCTTTGTAACGTACGTGATTTTTCGGGTGCATACCCTTTTTACCTCCATAACGGAGACATATAATGGCATTTGCCCATTAATCAATGTGCAAAATTATGAAAATATTTTGAAATCTGCTACTTTTGCGAAAAAACTTTTCTGAAGAATGGATATTTTTTAGCCGTACGGGGCGGTTTTTTAAAATATTTAACGTTTTTTTCGCTTTATTTCAAGGTGCCTCAGGGTCTTGCAGTGAATCACCAGTCATCTCTGGTGTCGTCTCTGCTACCGGCACCTCCTGATTGGTAAGCAAGAGTGAAAGAGCCTTTGCGTCGTTGATGTTCACCTGTCCGTCACCATTGACGTCGGCCTTGGCCACTTTGAACACCGAGCGGGGGCTTCCTTTCGTGAATTTGACGATATCAACGATATCGACCACATTGACAGCACCGTCATTGTTGACATCGAACTGTGTGTAGGTAGCGGCAGCCACAGAGGACTTCCCCTTCACCTGCACGGTGTCGGCGGCATTCGTGGCATCTTCCTGTGCGAAAGCCTGGAAGAACACCATCAAACATAGGATAGTTGTGGCTAAAAATCTGTTCATACGATGATTGATGTACTGTACAAAAAAGATGAATCGGTCAAATTCGGCTGCAAAATTAACAAATAATTGTAAAATATACAAGCAAAACGAATTAAAAGATGTGAATTGAACAAATAATCGTGTTATTCGTCACTTTCAAAAGGAAAAAGTCCAAAGAGTTGGGCATCAATTTTGTCGGTGATGGTTTTGAAATCGCTGGGGTTGCTCTCGAACTTGCAGTTGTCGCCCTCGACGATGATGAGTTTGCCCTGATAGTTGGATATCCATTCCTCATAGCGGTCGTTGAGTCCCTGGAGATAGTCGATTCGGATGGATTTCTCGAATTCCCTCCCCCTCTTGGAGATTTGCGCCACAAGGTTTGGAATGGTCGAACGGATATAAATCATGAGGTCGGGCAGTCCCACGAGCGATATCATCAGGTCGAAGAGGTCGCTGTAGTTATTGAAATCCCGGTCGCTCATCATTCCCATGTCATGCAGGTTGGGTGCGAATATTCTGGCATCCTCGAAGATGGTCCGGTCCTGTATGATGAATCCCTTGCATTTTGAGATTTCCACCACTTCCTTGAACCTTTTGTTGAGGAAGTAAATCTGGAGATTGAAGGACCACCGCTCCATATCGGCGTAGAAATCGTCGAGATAGGGATTGTTGTCCACAGGTTCGAATCTCGGCTCCCATCCGTAACGTTTAGCGAGCATTCTGGTCAAGGTGGTCTTGCCACTTCCGATGTTTCCGGCTACTGCGATGTGCATGGCTTTTGTATTTCAGTTGTTGTATGTCAATGGTTTTCAGACATCTGGGAAAAGCCCGAAGAGGCTTGTATCGATGCGGTTGATGATTTTCGCCAGGTCGGCCTTTCTGTTGAGGAAGTCGAGTTCATCGACATCCACGGTGAGCACTTTTCCCTGGTAATGGTGATAGATGAACTCGTCGTATAGGCGGTTGAGGTTCTTCAGGTAGTCGAGTTGCATCTGCTGCTCATATTCCCGGCCCCGTTTCTGTATGTTCTCCACAAGGTGCGGGATTGACGCCCTGAGATAAATCATCAGGTCGGGCACCTTGACGACAGTCATCATCGATTCAAACAGGTCCATATAGCACTGGAAGTCACGGTCGTCGAGATTTCCCATGAGATGGTTGTTGACGGTGAACACATAGACCCCCTCGAAGATGCTCCGGTCTTGGATGACCGTGACCTCCGACTGTCCAATGTCAAGGATGTCCTTGAACCGCTGCTTGAGAAAATATACTTCGAGGGCAAACGACCATCTGGGTATGTCCTGGTAATAATCCTCAAGATAGGGGTTGTAGTCCACAGCCTCGAACTTGGGCACCCACCCATAATGCTTGGCAAGCAAGGTGGTGAGTGTGGTTTTCCCACTCCCGATGTTTCCAGCTATAACAATATGCACTTTTCCTTGTGTTAGTTTCCTGATCTTTTAAAGGAGTGGTGGTTTTAAGCAACATCCACTCATCGCACGCAAAGATAACAAAAAAAATACCTACAGCGAAACTTTTTCCCCTTATTTTTCGTAATTTCGCCACAAATTTATTTTTTTGACGCCACCTGCCGGTCAACTCCTCCAACAGGACAACCACCGGTCACTCATTCACAGGATAGAACGACACACCATGATGAAAAAAACGATACCAGTTGTGGGAATGGCCTGTGCAGCCTGCGCAGCCAATGTAGAGAAATGCCTCCGCTCGATTGAGGGGGTATCTGAGGCTTCCGTTTCCCTCCCCTCGCGCACTGCCCAGGTGGAATGGGACGAGCACCTTGTCAGTCTTGAGACCATGAAGCACGAGGTCAACGGCATCGGCTTCGACCTCATCATTGAGGAGGAACGCAGTGTCACCGAAATAGAGCGCCGCGAATATACCTTGCTGCGGCGCAAGACGATTGTATCGTGGGTCATCGCCCTGGTGGTAATGGCCATCTCTATGGGATGGCTCAATCTGGGCAGTCGGGACATGAACAACCAGACGGCACTGATACTGGCCTTAGCCAACCTGCTCTACTGTGGACGGGAGTTCTACGTGCGCGCTGCACGGCAACTGATGCACCGCACGGCAAGCATGGACACCCTGGTGGCTCTCAGCACGGGTATCTCTTTCGTCTTCAGTGCCTTCAACACATTTTTCGGAGAACGCTACTGGGGCGCAAGAGGAATAGATTGGTTCACATATTTCGATGCCTCGGTGATGATTATCACCTTCGTGCTCACGGGCAGGGTGATAGAGCAACATGCCCGGAAGAGCACAGCCAGCACCATCCGTCAACTGATAGGATTGACACCTAAGACGGCACGCCTCTACCTGGGCGAGGAGACAGGCAGCGACGGGCAACTGAGCCCCATCATCGACGAGGTGCCCATCAGTACCATCCAGCGCGGCGATATCATAGAGGTGAGGGCGGGCGACCGCATCCCTGTGGATGGATTCGTGAGGTGGGCCAGCAGTTTCATGACCGAGGACGGGGCTTATGTGGACGAATCGATGATTACAGGTGAGCCTGCTCCCGTGCTCAAGCAACAGGGCAGCAGCGTCTTAGCAGGCACCATCATCAGTCAGGGACATCTGCGAATGCGCGCGCAAAAAACAGGCGAGGACACCACTTTGGCACAAATCATCCAGATGGTGCAACAGGCACAGGGAAGCAAAGCCCCTGTGCAGCGGCTTGTCGACAAGCTCTCCCTCGTTTTCGTACCCGTGGTGGCCGGTGCGGCACTGCTCACCTTCCTGGCATGGTGGATGATCGGTGGACAGGCCGCCCTACCCCACGCCATCATGTCGGCCGTGGCAGTCCTGGTGATAGCCTGTCCATGTGCCTTAGGACTGGCCACCCCCACCGCTCTGATGGTGGGCATCGGCAAGGCAGCCGCCAACAACATCCTCATCAAGGATGCCACGGCATTGGAGGAAATCCGCAAGGTGGACGCCATGGTCATCGACAAGACCGGCACGCTCACCATCCCCAATCCCGCCATCGATTTCACCAAGGCCGACACACTGTCTCTGGAGGAACGCGAGACACTGAAGCCCAACGCTGCTGAAGCCATGAAGACGCTGCACGACATGGGTGTGGAGGTGTATATGATGAGCGGCGACCATGAACAAGCGGCCGCCTACTGGGCGGAACAGGCGGGCATCCGCCACTTCAAGAGCCGAGTGCAACCCCAGGACAAAGAAGAGATGGTGAGACAGTTGCAACAGGAAGGGCACTGCGTGGCGATGGTAGGCGACGGCATCAACGACTCACAAGCATTGGCCCTGGCCGATGTGAGCATCGCCATGGGGTGCGGCACCGACGTGGCCATCGACGTGGCCCAGATGACCCTCATGGGCGACGACCTACGCAAAATCCCACAGGCGCTGACACTCAGCCGTCAGACGGTGTCGATGGTCCGTCAGAACCTGTTCTGGGCTTTCGCCTACAACGTGGTGTGTATCCCGTTGGCAGCGGGTGTCCTCTATCTGGCAGGCATTCACTTCCAAATCACGCCATCGTGGGCAAGTGCTCTCATGGCCTGCTCCAGCCTCAGCGTTGTGCTCAACAGCCTGCGGTTGAAATTCAAGAAATAGACCTACCCCTTAATATATTATTGTACGCATGAAGCGCCTTCTCTTTTTCTTTTTTGCCTTCTGGCATCTCCTCTCTGTCTCTGCTGCCGACTGGCAGGCTTCGAGGATGGGAATTGTCGGCGACGGGCTGACCCTCAACACTATGGCTATCCAAAAGGCCATCGACCGTGTGGCAAAAAAAGGCGGACGGTTGGTGTTCGCTCCGGGCACATATTTGACGGGCAGCATCATTCTCCGTTCCAACGTAGAGATTCATTTGGAGGAAGGTGCCGTGCTCTTTGGCAGCAGCAATCCTGACGACTATCTTCCCCTGGACATCGACTCTCAGGGAGATGACACACGACACGACAATTCCCGGCTGGCACTGATTCTCGCTCACCAAGCCAATAATATCGCCCTCACCGGCAAGGGCACCATCGACGGCAACGGCCTTCAACTGGCCCTGAATATCGACAGTCTGCACCATGCCGGTGTAAAAATAGACCCACATTATAACATGAAACGGCATCGGCCGGCAGAGACGGCACGTCCGAAACTGCTGTATATGGCCCACTGCGAGAATGTGTGTGTGGAAGGACTGCATCTGCGAAACAGCGCCTGCTGGGGACTCTCCTTCGACCAATGCCGAAAACTGAAACTCCTTTACCTTGACATCCTCAACCGCGCCTACTGGAATAACGACGGCATCGACCTCACCGACTGTCATCAGGCCGACATCCGCCACTGCCGCATCAACTCTGCCGACGACGGAGTCTGTCTGAAATCCTACCATGTGGATGATGAGTGCCGCGATATCGTCATCAGCGACTGCGACATCGTCAGCAGTGCCAGTGCGGTGAAATTCGGCACCGCCTCCTGGGGTGGTTTCCGACGCGTCACCATCGACAGCATACGCGTGAAAGACACGTTCCGCTCGGCCATTGCCATCGAGAGTGTAGATGGTGCCGTCATCGACAGCATCAGCGTGAGCCATATCCATGCCGTCAACACGGGCAACCCCATTTTCATCCGTTTGGGTCACCGCGCAGGACGACAGCCGGGGAGCATCTCCCATGTCACCATCAGCGATTTCCATGCCGAGGTGCCTTTCGGCCGCCCCGACGAGGACTATGACCTCCGCGGTCCCGAGGTGGACTTCTTCCACAATCCCTTCCCCAGTGTCATCAGCGGCATCCCCGGCCACCGTATCAGTCATCTCACCATCCGCCGTGCAGACATCACTTACCCTGGCCGCGCCTCAAAAGGCATGGCCTATGTACCTCTCAACCGTGTCAACGAGATTCCTGAGAATATTGACAAATACCCGGAGTTCACCATGTTCGGCGAACTGCCTGCCTGGGGATTCTTCATCCGCCATGCCGAGGACGTCATCCTCGAAGATGTCAATATCCGCACAGAAAAACCCGACTACCGTCCACCCTATGTGATGGTGGATGTAGTCGGGTTGTAGGATTATTTCCTCACAAACTTTTTACCGTTCTTGATGATGATACCACGATAATCGTCACCGACGGGCATACCCATGAGATTATAAGCCGGTGCATCGGGTTCATCGCTGGTCAAAGTTTGGATGTCTAATGGTGTGTCGCTGGTAACCTTTAGTTTTTGTTCAGTCGACATCTTCTCTTTTCCCTCAGCATTAACGGAAATAGCCATGATACTGTATGTGCGCTTCACTGAAGGAGTGAACATACATTCGTAGGGCTTTTCTGTTGCTGTACCTATCAGCAGGTTGTCAGCATAAAACCTCACCTCACTGATTGTGCTGGTTCTCGAAGTGGCTTTGGCTTCTATCTTGATGTTGTCGCCTACGCCGTAAGCCCCGCTGAAAGGTTTCACCATGCACGACCCGTCTGCATTCTCAAAGCGGTTGAGGGTGAAGTCCTTGATGTAAAAGCCACCCTTGTCGACGAGCAGGGTGAACACATGTCTGCCGGCAGTCAGTTCCGTCTGTATCATACCGTGCATATTCTTCCATTCAGAGGTGCCACCCGTGTTAGGGACATCTATGATTTCGGTGAGGAAAGATAAACTGTCGAGACCATATTCAGCCACGTGAAACCTGCCGTTGTAGGACGAAGCGGCTACGGTGGCGTCAAACGAATAAAGTCCGTCCTCCTTGACATCGACAGTATAGTCCATCCATTGGTCTGTCTTCATAGCCGTATTGGTATTTCGGGTGGCATTGTAATATGAAACGCCCGAAACGCCCTTGTCGTATTCATCAATCTTGAAGGTTCCCGGCATCTCAGGCACCTCCCCGAAGGGCTCATGCTTGGTTGTACCACTTTCCACACTGATGCGGCCGTAACGCTCATAGGTAGAGCCGTCAGTAGCGGTAACCACCGCCTTCACTAACTTTCTACCCGTCGAAATGCTTGATGGCACCTCATACTCCGTCACATAAGGAGCCTCGGTCATCGTAGCGACCAGTGTACCGTCTACATAAAGTTCCACCTTCTCAATGGTCTTGGTGGCCAAACGGGCATGCACCTTGATGGGCAGCACGTCGGTTTTGACTACTTTAAGAGCGGCGGGGCGGATATAGATAGAAGCCTCTTTCTTCTTGCCAGGGAAGGGACTTACTGCGTTTTTGGCGGCATCACTGGCCATATACTCCTTCAGCCAGGTCATTGCAGGGCGTTCCACGCCATTTTTGTAGAGACCGGAATTGTCAACCCAAGTGCTGCCATGGATATAGCCCCACAGGGTGACACCAGCGCAATAGGGTGCTTCCCACATCATCGGCAGCACCCTCTCGTACTGTGCTTTTTGCTGGGCATCATTTGCTTTGTCGATATCCAATTCCGTGACGTACATAGGCATCTTCAGAGCATCTTGCTGCTTTTTCAACACATTGGTCAATTCAGTGGCACTAATGTCACTCAGTTCGTGTGCCTGGTTGCCATAGGCATCAATAGGCGCACCTGCATCGCGCAGTGTCTGCACCAAAGTGATGTACCTGTCCACATCCCAGCGCAGTGAGTTATAGTCGTTGTAAATCAAGATAGCATCCGGCCAACGCTGACCGGCCATATCGAAGGCTTTGATGAGCCAGTCGAAACCGGTTTTTCCACCACCGCCCAGCGATTCCCTGATCATCGGGTTACCGGCTTGGTGCCATTGGTTTCCTTCACCCACAGCCTCGTTCACCACATCAATCATCGGCAGGGTTTTATATTTCTGCTTTACTTTGTCGAACCAATTCGTGATAGCGGCAAAACGCTCCCTGGGCGAGAGGTCGGGCAACCAGTTGGGGTACTGGGCGCCCCACACCAATGCGTGGAACTTGTATGGAAAACCGTGCTGTTTCGCATAGTTGAACGCATTGTCACATCCCCAGTTGAAATTTCCGCGGTTTCCTTCCACGGAACCCCATTTCGACTCATTCTCACAGGTAATCTGGTTCCAAAGCAGATAAAAGGAGGGAACGCCGTTTCCGGCATCCACACTACCCCTTGTAGTGATGTTTCCCAAAAACTTGTCGGGATTAGAGGACAGTTGGGCAAATGAAGCAGTCGACATCAACAACGCCAACAGCAACAGACAGCATTTGAATACTCTTTGCATCGTTTTACTATAATATTTAATTCCACATGACTATTAGTTGAACTGTTCCGCAAGTTCCTGAGCGACAAAAAGATTGCCAGAATCATTGGCAGAACAAGCCTTCACGCATCTTCGTGCAGCATTTCAAGAGAAACAAAATCTTCAATAACTTGACAAAGATAAACATTATATTTGAGAAAACGCTCCTTTCGCATTCTTTTTTCAAACGAAGGATTGAAAATGATATCATGTCCCACACCATGACGGCAAGCATAGCACTTCGCTAAAGTCACAGAGATAGCCGCTGATGATGTCAAAGAGGAGCACTCCATTACCGTTGCATTACAAACCTACCTATCCATACACCAAGCCCGGCAACAGTGTGGATGACTATTGCCGGGCTGTTTTTGTTTATCTGTCTTTCAAGCCGATATTTCAATGACAAACTTTAGTAAGATAGATAGCAGAAGAAGACTACATAGCTTTCACAATCTCACTAACCATATCTTTAAAATTTCTGAAATCATGATAATATCTACTCCCCATGTTTTGTCTGATTCGATCGGGTGCCGAAATAATACCGAAGTGACTAAATTCATTCCCGGCGCGATCATTGTAAAAGGCATTGTATTGCACCTTAAAAATATTGCCTTTGAATTTGATTTCACCTCTGTTCTCATAATACCAATAAGAATCAAATAAGCCCGAAGTCAAATCACCTGAAGGCCCCTTGCTGCTATCCCAATCAATTTCTTGGGTGTACTTTTCTTCAGTTTGTTTTCTATCTGCCACCTTTGCTTCAAACTTTCTTTTGTATTCAGCATAATCTTTCTCAAGGAAATCCTCTAATTCATTTTGCTTCTTTCTCAATTGATCTGCTGCTTGTGAGAAAAAATTACTGAAGCCATATTTGCTATTCTTGCCATCAACAGCCTTGTTTAATCCATTTTCAAGTAAATCTCTGTGATTTTTTACCTTATCATTATACCAGTCGTAATTAAGCGATAATAACGACCATAAAGAATAACCGTAATAGTGCTCAGCAAATTGCATTTTCAAGGCATCAATCACATAGAAAACATCATTCAATTCTCGAACCTTAGGCAAGACTGAACTCGGGTCATAGTTTGACGTTTGATATAGTGTTATGAAATCAACGACGAAATGGTCCTGATTGATTTTTTCATAATTAGAAATAGAAACTGACTTTGTATTTTGATAGATTTCCTCTATCTTTGCTACATCTTGCTTGTATATGTCTTCTTGAGCATATTCTAAAGCCTTTTTCAATTCGGCATCTGTCGTCTCGGCATTTTGAGCTAAAGACAATCTTGAAAAAGCTGGATATTTATCAGATTTTATTTCATTATTGTCTACAAAAGCCGATTTCTTCAAATCAGTTTTAAAGACATATTTAACATTGATATCAGACTTTGGGAAGCCTCTCAAGAACGTTCCTTCGAACTTAATATACTTTCCACCTGGCATGGCAGCGAAACCTACTCCATTACCATCTAACAACCCGTTGAAAACATTTCCTGTCCATAAAGCATTTCTGCATCTTTTGTAATTTGTTCGATTTCCAGACCATACGGAGATGATGGAATTTTTTTTCTCGTACACTTTTTCACTTTCAGGTATATAGAAATCGCCCTTTTCCTTAAGTCTGTTGAAATCAAAACCAGATTGAGACAAAGCATGGAATACGTAATTGGAATAGTTCTTTGGATCAATAAATTCCATTTTGTCAACAATATACTTGCTGGCTCCAAAGCGAATTCTATCCTCATCAGAAGCCCTTCCAATGATGTACCCTTTCGATATCGCATATTCTTTCATCTCATCCAATGTCACATCTTTCTTTTTGGTGTTTTCCACACAATATGCCCCATTGGACGTAATCCCCCGCTTAATCGCCTCATTGAACAGTTTCTCTTGTGCAAAACCACCAACACTATTCAATAGAAGAAATAAGAACAAAAATCCTTTTTTCATGTTATTTATTTTTTGTTAATACAAATAACCAATCCGGCGTCTAAGAAAGCTGATTTCTGTACTACATCATAATGTCCTTTGCCTGTGCCATATTTTTTCGAGCCCCATCCAATGAATCCCATACCACCTGCGTAGATACCAATATTATCTGTAAAGAAGAATTTTACGCGAGCCTTCAGACAGAAATTAATAGTGAGGTTATGAAATGGCCCACCAGACAAATAATCAACTCTCGGTCCATAATAAATGGGAAATTGTATCCGTTTGAAATTATTGAAGGTTTTCCCAAATAATTGTGAGAAGGCAATGCTTTTAATATTGGCAGTTTGATTAGGATCAAAAGCAATAGGTACTCCTACTATTTCAGATTTGTCGTATTTGGCTTGTGCGTAACTGATTTCTGAAATATAGCCCATACCTTCAGTTTGGGTCTCGTAGCCAAGAATAAAACCCATATACGACTTATAATCGTATTTGTATTTTTCACCAAAACCGCAAATTTTTGCCTTTTCAATTCCATAAGGAGCGACTCCTAAGTAAATGTTCCGGGCTCCCCCCATGTCGTGGGTTGCCATTCCAAATAATGCGCTTCCTAATTGGGCTTTTGCGCCTATACATGTGAACAACAGTGTAAAGAAGATTGCGAAAAACTTTGTTTTCATAATTATTAAATTATTAAGCGGCCTACTCTATTACGTGCGATTTTCGGCTTCCTCGCTAAATCCAAAGGATGGATTGGAACCAATGCTTCTGTGATTGACTGAATTTCATGTCACCGAAAGTGTTAGGTGGAAACGACTCTCTTGATTTTCTGTTGAAGTATCGGTTCTTGTTATACGTATTAGATAAAAAAGTCCTCTTTTCAGAATCAGACTTGTATCATTAGGTTTGTTTTTGAAAAAATGCCTCTCAAGGCTTTTAATAGATAAATACAAATAAGCTAAATGAAACTGTTTAACCCAAAAGGAAAACAGTTCCTTCTGTTTTTCTTCAATTTAGTTCATAGGCAGTTTGATTAAGGTTACACCTTGCAGAAATGTCTGCTATTTTTACTCATTCGCAAAATTACTGTTTTATTTCCATTTTTGCAAATTTTTTGTTAAAAAAAAATAAAAGAAAAGTACTTACGGAAAAAGACATTTATAATTCTCCCCGATATGCTTTTTATTTCTAATGAGAAAATATCATTTCGATAAAAAACATACCGGGGAGAACGGCTGTATTCGGCCAAAACAGGCCTGTTATTAAGAGCAAGAATTAGAAATCTCTCTTCCCTGCCAATTGCATTCGGTTGGCGAGTGATGTTTGTGGGGCGCTGACATCGGCAGTGGTGACACCATGCTGGCGACCGTCGATATTGAACTGCAGAGTAGCACCATTGCTGCGCACATCGATGGTGACCGGAGCACCCATCACAAGCGGCAGGTTCACATCGCCATGGCCTCCGGGGAATCCGCAGAGCACGGGGATGTGATACTCTTTAAGCATCTCGTGAAGCATGGCCTCTACACTCTCATAGGTAAACTCCGAACCACAGTCCGTAAATTCGCCGAGAATAATGCCCTTGCAACGCGAAAGCACACCATTCATCTGAAGGATACGCATCTGACGGTCGATGTTGTGCATCGACTCCTCGACCTCCTCGACAAACAAGATGATGTCGCGTCCCATCGTGGCATCAGCCTGAGAGCCAAGATTGGGTGTAAAGGTACACAGGTTGCCGCCCACAAGGATGCCGCTGGCTTTCCCCTCGATATTCTGCTGATGGGCAGGCAATTCATAGAGAGGCAACTGCCCCATGAGCAAATCGCGCATCAGTGTGCTGGTAGCATCCGTTCCGCCCTTGGCAAGGAACGAACTCATGGTGCCATGGATACTCATCACCCCGGCACGGGTCAAGAGTCCGTGCAACGTGGAGATATCGCTGAAGCCTACCAGCCATTTCGGCGTGGCTTTCAGTTCCTGAAGTGTCAGTTGGTCTATTAGTTGAATGGTGCCATAACCGCCCCGGTTGCAAATGATACCCTTGATATTGGGGTCGCTGAGCGCCCACCGGATATCGCTCACCCGTTCTGCCACAGTGCCGGCATAACGTCCGTCGACCACTCTTCCCACATTCGGGCCGATGACGGGGTCCAGTCCCCAGCCGCGCAGCACTTCGGCTGTTTTCTCCACATTTTCCATGGGGGTGAAATACGAAGGTGAAATCAGCGCCACTTTGTCACCCGGCTTCAAATAGTCGGGGCGCACACAACTCAGAGTGATGGGGTCTTTGGATTTGGCATCCGTATTTTCATCATCATCTTTATCACACGAGGTCAACACCAGTGAACTGCTCATTATCAGGATGGCAGTAAGCATCCAAAATTGTATTTTTCTCATTTCTTTTATCATTTGATGGAATAACTCGGTTTTCATTTTTTATCGGCGGCCTATCTCCAAGGCAAAAGGCTCTGATGTGGGAGCGGGCAGTTGCACTTCGACGCAGTCACCACTGACGGTGTGGCGCAGTTTCTTCCCCGTAGCAGTCAGACGGACGGTCTGACCTTTCTGGGGCAGGTTGCCATGCCAGGAGATGGTGGTGACAGGTTGGGCGTCCTCGCCGGGCACATAGATGGCAAAGAGGGTACGGCTGTCTTTGGAACGGGTGAACCAGACATTGCCGTCATGATAGACAGGGGTGGTGACGGTGCCATAAATGGCCCGTCCGTTTTGACGGAGCCACTGCCCTATCTCCTGCAACCGGCTGACGGCCTCAGGTTGGATAAGTCCCTCTGGTGTGGGACCAACGCCAAGAAGGAGATTACCCCCCTTGGCCACGATTTCCACCAGTCGGGCGATGACCTGCTGCGCAGACTTCCACCGAGGATGTGGCACATAGCCCCAGTCATCGCTCAGCGTGATGCAACTCTCCCACGGATGGTCCAACTGCCGGTCGGGAATGGCCTGTTCCGGCGTCTGGTAATTCTCATAGAGTCCCTGGATGGTGCGGTCGACGACGAGCAGTCCCGGCTGCAGGCTGCGCCCCATGGCGGCTATTTCCGGCATACCGATATCTTGTCCGCGGTTCTCGGGATAGACCCACCCGCCATCGAGCCACAGGATATCGACGGAACCATAACCCGAAAGAATCTCCCGCAACTGTCGGTGGGTGAACTGCCGGAACTGCTGCCAGCGCCAAGGGTATTGGTCAACCGGATAGTTGACATTGCGCCCCTTCTTGGCATAGACATCCCACCAGTAATACTGCGAATGCCAGTCGGGCTTGGAGAAATAGGTGCCTATCATGAACTGCTCTTTCCGGAAAGCATCAAGCACAAAGCGCAGGACATCACGGCGGCTGTCATCACGGAAAGCATGACGGGCAATGGTGAAATCTGTCTCGTGACTGTCCCACATGCAGAAACCGTCGTGGTGCTTGGTAGTAAAAACCATGTAACGCATACCCGCATCACGGCACACAGCAGCCCACTGCGAGGCATCGAACTGAGTGGGACGCAACTGGTCGGCCAACGAGAAATACCAGTCCATATACTGCTGATAGGTCATGGTGGTGTCGCGCCTAATCCAATTCTCATCGCAGATGCTCCACGACTCCACAATGCCGGGCACGGAATAGATGCCCCAGTGCAGAAGTACACCAAACTTGAGGTCTTGCCACTGATGCAGTTTGTCGAGCACCTCCTGCTCCACCGGCCACACATAACCATCCGACTGGTCGACGATGTCTCCCTTGTCCTGCGCTCTGACAGCAAACACCGAAAACACCGCCATTATCATTGCTATACAGTATTTTGTCTTGTTCATTTCCACTTCTTTTGTGCAAAAATAGAGAAATGAAAACAAACGGCCAAGCATTATCCTGAAACTTTTCGTTTGTATATAAAATAAAAATCGTATATTTGCATCCATCGACACCTTTTAAAACCGAATGAATCATGAAAACCCGTCATGTCTGTGGATGGCTGTGTATCACAGCCGCCTTTCTCCTTTCTTGTTCTACACCAGAAGGAAAAGTCAAAGATTTCGTCTTGGAGTTTGCCAAGACCATCGCGGCAGGCGACAAGGCCTCCATTTTGAAAATTTATCCCGATGCAGAAAAGGCCGACTCGCTGTTTATCAACATAGTGGCCGACAGCGTCACGGTGACACCTACCAGTGAGGAAGGGGTGTATTCTGTGGCATTGGGTAACGGCAACGACTTTACCATCAAACAAACCGGAGAAGGACAATACACCGTAACGAAATCGCATGGCCTCTTCGCCTACCCCGCCGACTTGATGGCGTTTGCCAAAAAGACCGGGCAGTGGAAGGACGGGCTGACCGATGCCGAACAGGCGGAACGTATGGCCGACAAAGGACTGGTGGACTATCTCTATGAAAAATTCAACAACAATCTGAAGGGAGGACTCTCCATCATTAATACCGGCACTTGGGGCGACGATTACTATCAGGGAGAATGGGTCAGTTCCAAGGGCGCCATTTTCACTGTCAAAAACAACACCTCCATCGACATCCCCGGCAGTGCCTACAACATTGTCTACAAAGAAGGCTACTGGGGTGGAGGTGAAATGGCTTCCGAGACTGTGCCCGGCAAGGACATCAAGGCCGGAGAGAAAGTGACCTTGCGCACAAAGGAACTTGGTTCAAGCATGGAAAGTGAAACCTCGCAACGGCTCAACATCACCGGTATCTCCAAAAAGGATTTCCTAAAAGTCTTCCAACCTACGGGCAACGAGTTTGAGGAATACCTGAAACGCGACGGTAAGCCGGTGGCAAGAGCCGAGTCGATGGATTTCGTCATCCAGGGGGTGATGGGCGGCTGCGGCACACGGTTGTCGATGTATGGTGACCATGGATACCTGATGTATTACCTCAACAGTCCAAGACTGGATGAAGGCGAGCATGTCAACCGCGACGTCAAGCGGATTTCTTATGACCCTGTCACGGGTAGACTGGTTCTGCGCGTAAGCAATGAAGGTACCGTGACAGGCGACCTGATTGGCACCTACATAGATGGCGTATATCAAGGGAAATTCCAGAATGTGAACGGGAAGTCGTCGCCGTTCTCGTTCAAATAACACACCAGCGATACAAGAGAAAAAAATCCCGTTATCCTTGAATTTCTCGCATAACATGCGTAATTTTGCATGCGACAGACAAAAGTGTAAGGAAAAATGAAGAAAAAGGAAAATAAGAAAGAACAGATACTGGTCAACATCGCAGGGCAGGACCGCCCGGGACTCACTGCCTCGGTAATGGGAATCCTCGCGCAATACGAGGCTGAAATACTCGATATCGGACAGGCCGACATTCACAGCACCCTGACTTTGGGCATTCTCATCCGTATCGAAGAGGAGCATTCCGGACAAGTGCTGAAAGAACTGCTGTTCAAAGCCACCGAACTGGGTGTGAGTATCGGATTCTCACCCATCTCTGACGATGAATATGAGGATTGGGTGAACCGACAGGGCAAGAACCGCCACATTCTCACCCTCATCGGACGGTCGCTCACGGCAGCGCAAATGGAGGCAGCGGCTAAGGTCATCGCCAGCCAGGGAGTCAACATCGACTCCATCCGTCGACTGACAGGACGGCCGAGCATCAAGCATCCGGAGAACAACACCCGGGCCTGCATCGAATTCTCACTGCGTGGAACGCCCGACCGACATAAAATGCAGGCTCAACTGATGAAACTGTCGGCTGAGATGGGTTTCGACTTCTCGCTGCAGCAGGATGACATGTACAGGCGTATGAGGCGGCTCATCTGCTTCGATATGGACTCCACGCTCATACAGACTGAGTGCATCGACGAACTGGCCGCAAGGGCCGGCGTAGGGGAAAAGGTGAAAGCCATCACCGAAAGGGCCATGAGAGGTGAAATCGACTTCAAGGAAAGTTTCACCGAACGGGTGGCTCTGCTCAAGGGACTCGATGTGGGGGTGATGCAGGAAATCGCCGAAAAACTGCCTATCACCGAGGGCGTCGACCGTCTGATGGCTGTGCTGAAACGATGCGGATACAAAATCGCCATCCTCAGCGGTGGATTCACCTATTTCGGAGAACACCTGCAGAGGCGCTACGGCATCGACTATATGTATGCCAACGAACTGGAGGTGGATGAGAACGGGAAACTCACAGGAAGATTCTTGGGCGAGGTGGTCGACGGACACCGCAAGGCAGAACTGCTGAAACTGATCGCACAGGTGGAGAAGGTGAACCTGGCGCAGACCATCGCCGTGGGCGACGGTGCCAACGACCTGCCGATGATTTCGGAAGCCGGACTGGGCATCGCATTCCATGCCAAACCACGTGTGGTGGCCAATGCCCGCCAGTCCATCAACACCATCGGCCTCGACGGTGTGCTCTACTTCCTCGGCTTCAAGGATTCATATCTCAATATGTAGGCTTGCGTTGCCGGCAATCGAAAAAAGTGTTAATGTTTCAAAACAAAGCACCCCGCTTTTTTAACTTTTAAGCACTTGAAACGTCAAAACGTGAAAGCAATTAAGACAAAAAACATTATCAACTTTTAAAACGCATTACTTCATGAAACGATTGTTTCTCATTTTCTCTGTGTTTGCCGCTATGACGGCAAGTGCACAGGTTGCAGAGGATTTCAAACCTGCATCCACCAACCAGGAAGGCAAACAGTACCCGATGGTCAACTCACAACGCATGGTACGCGCACAAATCGAGGCTCCCGAGGCCAACAGCGTCAAACTCGACATCGGCGGTGTGAAATACGACATGGTCAAGGATGCCAATGGTGTCTGGACTGGTGAGTCGGCACCTCAGGACGAGGGTTTCCACTATTATCAGCTCAATATCGACGGTGCATCAGTGCCCGACCCGGGAAGCAAATATTACTATGGAGCCAGCCGTTGGGGAAGCGGCATCGACGTCCCTGCTGCAGATGAGGACTTCTACACCGTGAAGAATGTGCCGCAAGGCTCTGTCAACGAAGTATACTACTACTCCACCGTGACAGAGAAGATGCGCCACTGCTATATCTACCTGCCGGCCGCCTACAGCCAGAATCCCACACAAAAATTCCCCGTGCTCTACCTGCAACACGGCATGGGTGAGAACGAGACCGGATGGTCGGCACAGGGAAAGACGGGCATCATCATGGACAACCTGATTGCTGCCGGCAAAGCCGTTCCGTTCATCATCGTGATGGACAACGGACTGAATGCCATACCTGCCCATCCCGACACCACACAGCAGGCCAATCCATTTGGTGGATTCCCCGGCATGGGACCTCGTCCGCAAGGACAGGCAGGCCAGCGTCCACAAGGCATGGGACCACGTCCGCAAGGTATGGGACCACGTCCGCAAGGTCAAGGTGGTCCACGTCCCGGAGGTCCGGGCCGCGGAGGTTTTGGCAGGTTTGGCGGTTTCAACGGATTCCAGGAAGTGCTGCTCAAGGACATCATTCCTATGGTCGAGAAAAACTACCGCGTGATTGCCGACACCGAGCACCGCGCTCTGGCAGGACTCTCGATGGGTGGCATGCAGACGCACATGATAACAATGGCCAACCCCACCAAGTTTGCTTATGTCGGCATGTTCAGCGGCGGTGTATTCCGCACCGAGGAACTGCAGGACGCCAATGACTTCAAGAAGACCAACAAAGTGCTGTTTATGAGTTGCGGAGGCAAGGAGAACATGGGTGTCGACAAGGCCGCCGAAGACCTGAAGGCTCTTGGCATCAATGCTCATTCGTATGTGTCGCCCGAAACAGCACATGAGTGGCAGACATGGCGCCGCAGCCTTTACCAATTCGCACAATTACTGTTTAAATAAAACTCGTTTATCACCATGACTCAAACCCATTCTTTCTCATTTCTATCCGCCCTACTCTGTGTCTTCATCATGACCAGTTGCAACAATCAACCGAAGAGCGGAAATATTCCCAACATCGACTCTTTAGTGGATGCAAAGGTGGAGCAAAAACTGGATGAAGCCAACAGGCAAAGAATCCAGGAGGAAGAACGGAGAGAGAAACTGATTCGGGAGGAGGAGAAAGCCCGTGACCTCGATGATGACGAGGATTTCGACGAGGCCGATGATGTGGAGGACTTCGACGAGGACTTCCAGACCGAGGACGGTCAGGTGCTGAAAGGGAAAATCGGCCCCTATGCCATCACCATGCACCTCGATAACCTCGGCAGTGCCAACAAGAGTGACATTGTGGGACATTATTACTACAATGAGCGGCCTCATTCCATCTTCTCGCTGAGAATGGTCAGCAGCGTGGCTATCAACGCAAAAGGCTCGATGCAACTGGTACTCAACGAATATACTTCCAAGGGATTCCATTCAGGCACTTTCAGAGGGCAATATGAATGTCGCGGCGACTACTACTCCGGGACTTTCACCAACAGTAAAGGCGAGAAATTCTCCTTCGAACTGTACTGAAAATAGCCAGGCACGAAGCCTATACATGACAGTCTGAGCAATACATAGAAGGGGTGGCAGAATGCATCTGTCACCCCTTCGTGTATCATAGAGGGAAATAAAAAATCGATTAAGATGATTATTTTGTTACCTAAAGTGCATCAAATTTGTCAAAATGCAATATATTACCCCTGAACCGGTGCTATCTCATTTTTTTGTGTTATATTTGCCACTCCTATCGACATATGTTTGACTTGCTTTTGTACCACAAAGTCAAGTGAAATCTCCGACATGGAAAATAAGAATGGTGAAGATTTTAAGAATTTTATAAAATGCTGAGAAAGACAAAGAACATAAGGACCATCATTTTGTCGCTGGTGCTATTGGGGTTTTCGACGGTGGCTGTCTCAAAACCACAGTTGCACGACCTCGACATCCGTGTGGAATTGTATAAAAATGGTGATGCCCGCATCACGGAGACACGCCAAATGACCATAGACAATGAAGGCACAGAATGCTATATCGGACTGGGAAGCATGAGTCCCAGTACGGTCAAAGACCTCACCGTGAGCGATGAGACCGGACGCCAATACCAAAACATCGGAGAATGGAAGATAAACCGCAGCCGGTCGGAAAAAGCCGGCCGTTGCGGCATGGTGGAGAAAGGCAACGGCGGCTACGAACTTTGCTGGGGTATCGGTGAGAGTGGCCAGCGCACATATATCACCAGTTATATCATCACGGGACTGGTCCGCGGCTACCCCGATGCAGATGCCCTTCGCCATGTGTTTCTCGAAGATAATGTCAAACCGAAACCAGAGCACGCCAAGGTGACAATCCTTGGTGCAGACACCACATTGGTTTTCACGCCAGACACCTGTGGTATATGGGGCTTCCGGTTTATGGGTGACCTGGGGTTTGAGAACGGCACGATGGTGGCAGTCACAACAGAGCCAATGAACTCAGAGGCAGCCCTCTATATCATGGCCAAATTTCCCAAAGGGATGCTGGAGCCGACCATACAGATAACCGACGACACCTTTGAGCACAAGAAGCAGCAGGCCCTTGAGGGCAGTGATTATGTCGATGATGACATAGCAAAAACTGACAACAGCCAAAACTCGACCAAGTTTCCCCTGCCGTTGGGCTTGTTGGGAGGTGGAATACTCGGAGCGGGTGGTCTGGGCCTTCTTTATCTGATTGGTCGCCCGCGTTATATCCGGAAGAAACATGAGAAATGGACAAAAACGGTAGACTATTTCAGGTCTGTCCCGCTTGAAGGCAACTTACAGCAAGCCAATGACATGCTGAACGCTTTTAATTACGGAAAGGCTCCTGATTACAAGCGTCTCATATCGGCCACCGTTCTGCAGTTGATCAATGAAGGTGCATTTTGTGTACAACCTGTGACGACAGAAACGGGTGAGATGGCCAAACGCTTTGTGGTGAAGGAGTTGTCTCCAGACAAGGATTTATCGCCACTGGCCTTTAAGATGCACGACATCTTCATGAAAGCATCCGGCAGCGACCATGTGCTCGACCCTACAGAACTTGAAACATTGATGAAGGATGAAAAGCAACGGAAACTGGTACGCTCGTTTATGAATTTACTCTTCACCAAACGGGATAGGAAATACTATAAAAACCGGCAGGAAGAAATGAGCGAGGTGTATGGTTTCAAGAGATTCCTCGAAGACTTTACACTGATGAACGAACGTCATCTGACCGAAACCCGGATGTGGCGTGACTATATGGTATGGGCCACACTCTATGGCAATGCAGAACAAGTGACGAAAGACATGAAAGCCATTAATCCAGAGTTCTTTAAGATGGACCAGGTAGCCAGTCAGTTATCCGACAGCGTTGTTCTTCCAGCCGTTTACGCTTCTATCTTTAAAGGCACTGACCACATGCTTCACATCATGGAAGAAAATCGCCTCAATGCCCTCCAATCTTCAATGAGAAGTAGCCGAAGCAGTTCTTCCCGCTCATCCGGCGGCGGCGGACATTCCTCATGGCGTGGTGGCGGTGGCGGTTTCTCCGGCAGAGGCGGTGGCGGTGGTATCCGCTAACTCACTTGACACAACCACAAACAGACCAAATATGAAAGCAGTCAACACCCTCACCCTGTTCTTCGTTCTTTTATTCTCACTCCACTCTAACGCTCAAATCTCGGAGCCTGCTCCCTGCGGTCCGGTGCCATCCGAGAACCAGTTGCGCTGGCAGGACATGGAGATGTATGCGTTTATCCACTATTCGATGAACACCTACACCGATGAGGAATGGGGATTCGGCAACGAACGTCTGGAACTATTCAACCCGCAGAACCTTGATTGCCGCCAATGGGCGCGCGTCTGCAAGCAGGCTGGCATGAGGGGCATCATTTTCACGGCCAAGCATCATTGCGGCTTTTGCATGTGGCCGTCGAAATATACGGACTACTCCGTGAAGAACACCCCATGGAAAAACGGACAGGGCGATGTGGTTCGCGAGTTGGCAGATGCCTGTCGGGAAGAAGGGTTGGAATTTGCCGTCTATCTCTCACCCTGGGACAGAAACCATGCCGACTATGGCCGGCCGGAATACATCACTTATTTCCGCAACCAGTTGAGAGAATTGTTGACCGACTATGGCGATATGTTCGAGGTGTGGTTCGACGGAGCCAACGGCGGCGACGGCTGGTATGGTGGTGCCAATGAGACCCGCAAGTTAGACCGCACGACCTATTACCAATGGCCCGAGACCTACAAGATGATTCGTGAACTGCAGCCCAAGGCCCTCATCTGGAACGACGGCGGCGACCGCGGAGACCTGCGCTGGGTGGGCACGGAGGCCGGCAATGTGGGAGAGACCAACTGGAGTCTGCTCAACAAGGAGGGGGAAGTGCCCTACCAGCAACTTCACTATGGTGTAGAGAACGGCAATGCTTGGGTACCTGGTGAGACCAATACAAGCATCCGTCCGGGGTGGTTCTACCATGAAACGGAGAATGAACACGTGAAGAGCCTGTCGAAACTCATGGAGACTTATTATCAGTCGGTGGGCCGCAACTCAACCCTGCTGCTCAACTTCCCCGTGGCTCCCAACGGCCGCATCCACCCCAACGACAGCCTGCGGGGCATCGCCTTCGCCAAGATGCTGCGCGAGGTATTCAAGAACGACCTTGCCCGGAAGGCGGGCATCAAGGCCAGCGACGTGCGGGGCAATGACAAACGCTACCGGGCGCAGAACGCCATAGACGGGAAAAAGAACACCTATTGGGCCACCAACGATGGGGTGAACAGCGCATCAGTGACCCTCGAATTCAAGAAACCCACCACCTTCAACCGGTTCGTCGCCGAGGAATATATCGCTTTGGGACAGCGGGTGAAGAAATTCTCACTGGAAGCCTTTGTCGACGGGAAATGGATACCCTTGAAGGATGCCCTTGTGGACGGACATGACGGATTGACCACCATCGGTCACCGGCGGATTGTCTGTTTCCCCACCGTGACAGCCACCCGCCTCCGCTTTACCATCCTAGAGAGCAAGGCCTGCCCCCTCATCTCCCGCATCAGCATCTATCAGGCACCTGAACTGACCGCCGACATCCCCCATGCAGGTGAAAAACTGTCGTCCAACCTGCATATCTTCTTTATCAGCCCCAAACAGATGATTGTCGATTTCGACAAGCAACAGACCATCAGCGCCTTCCGTTATCTGCCGCCCCAACAGACCAAAGACGGCATGGTCACCCACTACACTCTGTGGGCCTCTAACGACTGGCAGGACTGGAAAAAGGTGGCTTCTGGCGAGTTTTCCAACATAGTGAACAACCCCATCTGGCAAAGCGTCCGTTTTCCGGCTGTCAAAGCAAAAATCCTGCGGTTGGACGCCGACCGTCTCGCCCAAGGGGAGCGCATGGCATACGGTGACATCGAGATTGTCAGGGAAAAGGAGAAAGACTGGGAAAACCCCGATGTCTTGAGCATCAACAAACTGCCCTATCATGCCACCCTGCAACTGCCCTCAAAAGAGAAGGACTGCCAAGAGATTATCCCGCTCGATGGAAGGTGGCATTTCAAGTGGTCACCCAATCCGGATGAACGGCCAATAGGGTTTGAGCGCGAGGACTACGATGTGAGTCAGTGGGATAAAATTCAGGTTCCCGGCAACTGGCAGACTCAAAACTATGGCAAGCCTATATACATCAACATCAGTTATCCTTTTCAACGCAACCGGCCCAGTGTGACCTCTGAACCGCCAAAGGACTGGTATGCCTATGACCACCGCAACCCCGTGGGCTCGTATGTCACATCCATCCACGTCACCAAGGAGATGCTCGGTCAAAACCTGATTCTTCATTTCGGCGGCGTGAAGTCGGCCATGTATCTGTGGATTAACGGGAAGCAAGTGGGCTATAGCCAGAACTCCATGTCGCCTGCGGAATTTGATGTGACCCGATACCTGCGTGAAGGAGAAAACAAACTTGCAGTGGAAGTGTACCGATGGAGCGACGGCAGTTATCTCGAGGACCAGGATATGTGGCGCCTCAGCGGCATTTTCCGCGAGGTTCAACTGTGGGTACGCCCATTGGTACATATAGCCGACTACCGCGTCACCGCTATTCCCAACAATGACTTTTCGCAGGCTGAAATCAAAGCCGACATCTCTCTATGCAACACTGGAAAGAAGGATGCCAAAAACATGAGAGTGGTCTTCCAGATAGATGATAGAAACATCGAGGGCAACCTTCAGCGGCTCCAGGCTGGCGATACCACCCATGTGATACTCTCTTGCCCAATCGACCAACCCAAACTATGGTCGGCAGAGAAACCCAACCTCTACCCCTTCAGTGTGGAATTAAGAGACAAAAAGGGAAACTGCGTCGAGCATTTCGACTATCACCTTGGAGTGAAAAGAGTGGAATGTGCCGGCGAGATTTTCAAAATCAACGGCAAGAACGTGAAACTGAGAGGAGTCAACCGTCACGACCACCATCCCCGGACAGGCCGTTACGTGGATGATGCCACCTACGAACTCGACCTGCAACTGATGAAACAGGCGAATATCAACTTCCTTCGCACCAGCCATTACCCAGACCGCCCTTATCTCTATGAGTTATGCGACCGCTACGGCATCTATGTGATGGACGAGGCCAATCAGGAAAGTCACGGATATGGATACGCCAATCGGGAGATGGGCGAGGACAAGGCCTGGGAGAAAGCCCATGTAGACCGTGCCGTCTCATTGGTGGAACGCGACAAAAACCATCCCAGTATTATTCTCTGGAGCCTCGGCAACGAGGGAGGCGTGGGACCGAATATCCAGGCGATGTATGATGCCGTGACAAGGCTCGACAACACCCGGTTGCCCTTCTATGACTGCCACCCACGCTACTCCGCACTCCACGACTTCGGATATCCCACCCCATCCGTGTTGAGAGAACAAGCGTTGTTGGAGACGGAGAAGCCACTGATAGCCAGGGAATATGCTCATGCGATGGGCAACTCCATGGGAAATTTGCAAGAGTATTGGGACGTTATCTACAATGACAGCAGCATAGCGGGTGCCGCCATCTGGGACTGGGTAGACCAAGGCCTTGCGAAACCTATCGACGGTTCCCCCCTGCGTTTGTCGTCCTCTCTCTCCTTGCAGAATGATGAGTTCTGGGCCTATGGCGGTGACTTCGGCGACATGCCCAACGACAAGAATTTCAATATCAACGGACTTATCGCACCCGACCGCTCTCCCCACCCCCACTACTATGAGGTGCAGCACGTCTATCAGCCCATTTCTTTTGTCAGCGAGGGCGATTCCATCCGACTCATCAACCGCGATCAGTTTACCACGACGGATGAATATGATATCACCTACGA
Organism: uncultured Prevotellaceae bacterium; assembly: GCA_902766505.1. Classification (GTDB taxonomy): domain Bacteria; phylum Bacteroidota; class Bacteroidia; order Bacteroidales; family Bacteroidaceae; genus Prevotella. The sequence continues at coordinate 5,966 of CACXDY010000068.1, read as the reverse complement.
GGAAATCACCATCGACTCTGAGCGGTTGTTGAATGTCGCCGCATGCCTCCGCGAACCTACCCTCTGGGCTCCTGCCGGATTTGCCGTCGCCCGTGGACAATTCATCCGCCAACCCTACGTCTTCCCCACCAACATCAGCGGGACAGTTCCGGATGTGAAAAAGGCCAACGGAGGATTCACCGTCACTACCAACGATGCCATTCTCACCATCAACCAAACGGGGGCTCTTTCATCATGGGTCATCAAGGGTGAGGAGATGCTCCGTGCTCCCCTTGAGCCGTATTTCTGGAAACCCAGCAACGACAACCAGGATGCCAACGGCTATAAGGAGCGGCTCGGTTCCTGGAAAGAGGCTGCAGCAAAACGGCAAGTCAAAGCCATGCGCTGCGTAAAAGAGCCTGACGCTTTGAAAATCATCATCGACATGACGCTTCCCGTCGGGGCAGACTATACCCTTACCTACACCTTTACCAACGAGGGGAAAGTGAAAGTCGAGGCTGACTACCGGCCCAATGCCACCGACATACAACTGATGCCGAAATTCGGCATGAGAATGAGGTTGCCAAACAGTTTTACCGACATCGACTATTATGGCAGGGGGCCTTGGGAAAACTATCCCGACCGCAAGCGCAGTGCCTTCCTCGGACGGTATCAGATGCCGTTGGGCAAATTGATGACCGACTATGTGAAACCGCAGGACAACGGCAACCGCTGCGACGTGCGTTGGCTCTCACTTTCCTCCGGCAAACATACCCTCCGTATTGACGGTTGTCAACCGCTCTGCATAAGGGCATGGGACTACGGTGAAGAAAATCTCAATGTGAAGCATCCGCATGAACTCACCAAAGGACAATTCGTCAACCTCAATATCGACCTCAACATCCATGGTGTGGGAGGAGTGGATACCTGGGGACAACGTACGCTGCCTCAATACACCATCGACGGCAACAAGCCATACCACTATGCGTTCATCCTCACTTTCCAATAGCCGCCCTACCTTTCCTGAACAGAATAATCCGTTGGGAAACAAGATTCCTGTAAAATACTTTGGAGGGTATTTGGAAAATCGCTAACTTTGCGCAAACCTCTTAACGTCCAATAGCTTTAAACTTTAGCAACATGCCAACATACATAAGAAAACGCATCAAAATCCTGCCCTGGGTTTACCTCAACATCAACAAGACAGGTGTCAGCCTCTCCATAGGACCACGCGGCGCCAAACTCAACATAGGCAAGAAAGGAGCATATGTCAACTCGGGTATTCCCGGCACGGGGATATACAACAAGACAAAAGTAGGCACCAGCCTGCTTTGGGGACTTGGAGTAGCCGCCGGCATGATTGCCATCGGTTATGGTTTAGGCATCCTGCTGCAAAACTTCTCGTTGTTTGTGACGATGAGCATCGCCGGCATCGTTCTCGGCATTATCGCCTTTATCGTCGCCAGGAAATGGGGCAATTCTAATGCCAATGCCTATGAAGAGGAAGAACTGCCCGCAACCACCAAAAAGCGGACCGCTACGACAAAGAAATCCTCTTCAGCGGGCAAGCGCACGACCAACAGCCAGGCGAAACCGCGCACCAGCACGCCAAAGAGGACGGAAAACGCCTCAGCCAAAGCCTACATCGCCGAGGTGGAGGATTTGTTGGAAAAGATGGCGGAAGCCACCACAGCCGAGGAGATTGAGGGTTACTACCGTGAAATCAACGATATCATGTATACCAACATCAAACCTTTGGGCGTGAAGGTGATGGGTATGGACTTCGATGATGCCATCAGTGCCATCAACAAAGAGTACACCAGCGGTATCAACCAGGTGAACGCCGGCTAAAGGTTGGCGGTTATTCGCTTTTCCTCCGCTGAAGTTGACGGGCACGACGGCGCTCACGGCAAATCAACGAATGGGCGTTGCTCTCCGACATATAAAACCGTGGAGCCTCGTGGTTGACCACATACGACACACGACGCAGCAACGGCCAATCAGGGTGTGTAACGGCCAACCGACAACAACGCTGATAGATTTCGGCAAACATCTCACGTTTTAGATTCGACCCCATGCTGACATGGCGCCCCCGTTCCATGGCGGAAACAATGCGCAGCGCCCTTTCCTCACTCACCCAAAACCGCTCCGAGGGCGACGCCACGGCTTTTTTCACCATTTCCGACACCGTGTCGGCATCTCCCAACTGATTGTAGAACACTCTCATCAAATCTTTCACTCTGTCGTCACCGTACTCAAAGGGAGTGCGGTGAGCCACTCTTTTGTTTTCTTTCATGGTCTTAAAAATTGTGTTATCCTGACTAAAAATCAGCACAAAATTAGTCCGACCATCTCCTATGCACAAAAAAATCTCAAAGAATAAACGGAAAGTCTTTTCAACAGTCTTTCCAACAGCACATAACAAACTAAGCATCAATCATTTAACAAAACCAACACTTAGCCACACAGCAACCAGCAAACACCCCACTCAGGATAGTGGGAAACGAGGTTTACGTGGGAAACTAAACAACTTAGAATACACATACCCACCCAAACCGACGGACAATCTCTCGAAGCAGATTTACATCCTGAATGGGTATGGTAAGTGCTACGGTTTCGTGCTGTTTGTCTTCGGAAATGGCTTTGGCAGATTCAAGGTCATACTGTGTCTGGGCAGACAGAAGTGCTTTTGCTGGTAACCCGATGGTGTCCTCTATTTTCATAGCCAAATCAGTAGTAAGAGCACGCTTTCCATTTAGGACTTCACTCAAATGTGAGGCCTGAATACCAAGCATCTTGGCAAAATCCTTTTGGCTGATTCCACGCTCTTTCAGTTCTGGTTTTACCATCATTCCTGGATGCACCGCCATAAATGGTGCCGGATTTTCATTTCTTGTTGCCATAATGTGTGTTGTCTAAACTTAAAACTATTATTCTAATTCCGCCATCAAACTCACGGAAAAGGATGCGCTCTACCATTCCGTTTACAATCCTGATGGAACTCATTCCATTGGTTCCCGCGAGTTTCTCGTAATGGAGGAAAGAAATAGAACGGAGGTCACCGGCACGTTCCAACAGCCGCAAGTAGTTATATGCTACGGCGAGGGCCTTCATAAACTTCGCATTGCGGATGTATTTCTTGTATTTATTGTTGCGCCCCGTAGTAATCAATTCCTCTAAATCAGTATCTTCAAAAATGATTTGCATAACAAAATAGTGAAGGTTGGACAAAGATATGGAATAATTCCCATATATGGGAATTATTCATCTGTTTTTTCTTCTTTTTTAACGAATAAACACTCTTTTGAGGAAAACAACTGCTTTAATCATTTACATCCATCAATCCTAAAAAAATGAGGGAATGTCTATTTTGACACACCCTCATTTTTCAATCGCCTTATAGATTTCTAATTAACATATTCCGGGTAGAACCGTTTCAGATACGATACCAGGTCGACAACACCAAAGGAATTGGTGAGCGCCTTGCCCTGGGCGATTCCCGCTATTAGGGCTCGCTTGGGACTTGCACCCGTTAGCAGATACTCATGCTGAGCGAACTACGAAAAAGAAGAGGATGGCACAAGCCACCCTCTTCTGAAAACTAAGTTAGTTGGTAGTTACCAAACATTCACGCGATAAATTGGAGTGGGTTGACTCTTGGCATAGGCTATACCGATAGCCTGGGCTGCAGCAATGGAAGCTTTCCGCTCATCATGACGATAAGCCAATTCTTTTTCCATATAACTACGTTCCCATTTGTCAATAGATTCCATTTTGGTTCCCATCTGTCCGACAAATTGTCTGGCTGCCGCAGAAGAAGAACATGAGGGTGGCAAGTCAGCCAATATTTCAGCTACACGAGCTGCACCCTCTGCATTAGGACTTGCAGCCCAAGCAGCACGGGCTTCAGCCAGCACTTTCTCACCAAACAAATCCATCTCCTGTCTATAGTAGTCCAAAATCAAAGGTGCCACTCTACTTGCGTAGGAAGGACATTCTTCTGGAATCTCCCCCAAGATATAGAGAGCCTCATCAAAGTTGCGGGCTCCAGCAGCCGTTTGGGCTTTTGCTATGATTGCCGACATTTGGGACTCATAGTAGCTGATTACCTTACCTTTTGAATCCTCCACAAAATTTACAAACTGTGGATTATTCAAATTAATCTTTGAGATACCCAAAGCAATTGCATTAGCCTTGTTGGCACCCCGTGACACCGTATTGCGGGAATAAGTGGAGAAAACTTTTCCGCTATAGATATCCTGCAAGGAGAGTACGAAGTCGAAATCCACATCGCATTTGGGAGGTACTGTGGCTGTCGTCTGCTCATTGTTAATGGCTATGGAAGGAACCATGGAAAAACGGGCCATATAGGTATCCGAACTAATGCCATACTGAGTCAATGCACGTTGGATTTTTGACCTCACCTGTGTATCCACTTTCTCAGAAACGCTATAGTCGCAAACCAAATGAGCGGGTGCTACTGTCAATTCCTGTGCCATTGCCTGAAATGAAACAATGAACAATCCGAAGGCCATGACAGATACGCCTAATTTATTTCTTATTTTCATAACCAAGAAATTGTTTAACGAGAAATTAAAATAAACGAATCACCCAACGTACCGCCACCATCTGATTGGCTGGTCTTGGAACTTGACTTTTGGGAAACATTAAAGCCTGCGAGTTTTCCCTTCAGTTCCTGCACTAAAGGACGGTAGAAAGTCCTGGCATCCATGCCACGGCCATTGGCATTGAATAGAGGCATCATCGCTTGAGACACGCGGAGGGCGGTCTCATCCACCTCATCAATGCTGAAACTACCATTCACGCAGTTTCTCTGCAACCAAAGGTCTACTATGTCCTCCACCTCAGACGGGAGTTCTACACCATCCGCCTCAATGGTCAAGCGAGACTCACGGCCTGCATTGGCAAGACTCTCAAAATAACTCTGGATGTCGTTGGCAAACTTGTCAATTTTATCGATGACAGCCTCTTGCAAGAGCAACACGGTAGTCTCACCGATAGCAGGATTGCTCTGACCACTTGACGCCGCAACCTGTTTGGAACTATAGGCATCCAATCCTGACAGTTCGAAATACAAAATGTCGCGAGGTCCCTGCTTGTTGATTTTATAGTTCAACTCCAACCGCACATCTACGGGAATCGTCAGGTTTTTCCCCTGGACACGACGCAATTCTGCTTCAAGCATGGTCAGAGGGAAGCCCCTGTCTTGAAAAAGCTCAGATATTTTGGATATGCATGCCTTCAGGTCTGTATCCAGAAAAGCATTTTTATAATTCTGAACATAATTCACTTCACCCATGTCATCCGTGGCCCCCAGCAATCCCATTTGCATGAGTAATGCGTCAGAAGGGATGACAACCAACCGAGGTTTCTTAGCCTGTCCAAAAACTTCAATTGAGAAGATGGACAGTAATGCAATTAAAAAAATAGATGTTCTTTTCAAGTTCATTGATTAAAAAAACTAATTAAAAAATTGATCCGAGGCCCTTGATAATGCCCTCGCTTTCCAAATACTTACGAAGGTCGGCCTTATTTACAGATACGATAATACCTATTTTATATTCTTTTCCTACTTTCATACGATCTTTTGGATCTACAGTACCGTCTGAAGAAAGGGAAACGTAGCGCTGGTAAGCACCGCTGCTGAAGAACTCATCAAAGAAATCCTGATGATTCTCCTGTTCCTGGGGTTTCACCAAGGCAGGTTGCATACTCGTACCATTGGTTCCAGAAACACCCTTAAAAAGGACACCGTGTACAGCATTCATCTTTGCTACATCTGCAATATCCTTATCCTTTTTCACATAACTGTATACCTTGATAAGATCAGTACCTTGAGCGCCGACACCTTGAGATACCAACTCATATCGGTATTCCTGATTTGCCTTCTTCTTTTGAGCAGAAACAGTCAATGTGCCCAAGAAAATCGCCATTAGGCTCAATAAAACTATTTTTTTCATATTTTG